>JAAYZB010000150.1 GCA_012515085.1 Acholeplasmataceae bacterium | reverse complement strand
GAAAGATTGAGGTGGGACTATGGGAGATAGCCTGAACCAACTAGTGAAAGCTTTACAGGCGGGAAATATGGATGCATTCGATGCCATCTATGAAAAAACCCACCGCAAGGTTTTCTTTATCATCCTGCCGATTTTGAAAGATCGATCCTTAGCTGAGGACATCCAGCAAGATACTTATATTCGAATGCTGCAATCAATCCACGCTTATAGGGAAAAAAACTTTCTCGCCTACCTATTGACAATCGCCAAAAATTTGGCGATCAATGAATACAACAAACGAAAACGTTCAGTCCTTACCGAGGACATTGAATTTGATCGCAGTGATTATCCATTCATCAACCATCTAGAAATCGAAGCGGAGAAAGCCGATTTCATCCGTGATGTGTTAAGCGTGTTGGATCAACAAGAACGCAATGTGGTCCTTCTTTATACGCTGGAAAATTTAACCCATCGAGAAATAGCGGCAATTCTCGACAAGCCGCTTGGGACCATCACCTGGATTTATTCAAAAGCTATCAAAAAAATTAAAAAGAGGATAAAGGAGGAATCGTCATGAAGTATCGGAAATTCAAAGAACAGTTAAATCAATATGCTTCTTTTTCGGTTCCCAATAACCGTGATCTTCTCGTGAATCCTTCCCAATACATTCAATCAGAGCTTCTGGCAACAAAAACGAAACCCTTTCAGTGGCTGAAGCTACTTACCCTATCCGGATCACTGGCATTGATCCTCTGTGCCTTGGTTCTGACTTTTCACTTCTTGCCTAAAACTAGAATCACGCTTGATATCAACCCTGCTCTCAAACTTACTCTGAATCATTATAATCGGGTGATCGATGTCTCCGGTTTGGATGAAGAGGGTGATTTATTGGTCGACTCGCTTGAAAAGACAAGCGGATCATTATCATCGGTTTTGGAATCCATTCAAGCGATGGCACTGGCTGACCAAACTCTCGATTCGCTCGCTAGTCCAATGTTGTTTGGCATTGAAGGATCCAATTATCAACAAGAGCATAAAATCAAAACAATCATATTGGCTCAGTTTGATTTGACTCTGACGCCGGTCATTGTCATCAATCAACACAGTGAAGAATCACCGGATCGAGTATACCGCTATGCGATGATCGAAGCAGCTACCATGATTCCTTCGACTGGCATGCCAGAATATTCAACGACAGCCTGCATGACAACAACCGCGATGATGAATACAACCATGGGGATGACGACTCAATCCGCTTACTCTCCTTCAACCGATCAACCCGATACGACCAGTGGTGTCGCCAATTCTGATTACACGGTTTTAAATTATAGCATCATTGAATTTCGCGTTCTTGCTGAATCGCTGTCCATTACCGAAGCGAAACTGCAGTTAGTATTGGATATATTTGTGGGATATTCGGAATATCAAACCTACGATCATTTGGTTTTGTTATCTCAGTTATCATTACAAGACCTCTATCCCTTATATCAGAATCTCAATAATCCCAATTAAGACTCTTTCAAAAAAAAGGGCGCCGGAGAAAGCGTTCTTTTTTTTAAAATCATCTATAATGAGTTGAAAGTGACTTCAATAATCAGGTTTTCTCTTTGGCATCCGCTAGAAAATTGTTTCTGTGTTGGAACCGCTGATATTTACCAATCAGCCAATATTCCATCAAAAACGCCAGAAAAACCATCACGAGAAGAAAAATGACATGAACTCCATTGGGCAATGAATTCAAAAGTGGAATCGGACCACCAAGAAACGGATTTTTCATCAGATATAGATTATTGGCATCTGGATCGATGAACAAGTTGCCTAACATAGCAAAAGCAGAAACAATCAACGCTCCGAAGAACGTGTTCTTCCAGCGTTTTTTTTCCAACTGGAAATCGCCTGTCGCAATCATGAAACAGGGGAGGAAAACCAACAAAAAATGGACAATTAAACTGCGGATGATCGGAAAAGTCAGCACAAAGGGGTCGCCATAAAGAATGCCTACCGGATATAAAATCACGGCCAAACCACCCATGATTGATGTCGTATAAAGGAAATCTTTCATCGGCTTGATATTGAACCAAATAACCAGTGGTAGCAACACATTGTTAATGCCGCAAATCTGAAAAGAAATGAAAGTGCGAACATCCCAAAAAGGATGAGAGAAACTCGAGATGCTATCACCAAAACGATTCCATTCCCAGACAAACAAGATTTCTCCACCATATTTCAAAAGCAACATAAGAATTCCGAGAACAATCACCGCTGTTCGTTTTGTTTTTTCGCTTTGCTTCAAGAGTAACTTCATCAGCAACCAAAAAGCTAGGATAGCAAATCCAATGTAAAGAAAATGACGCCACGTAAAGAGATATCCAGTGGGGTTGTCATCCATACCCGCGCTGGTAAAAAAGGAAGCCAAAAACATCGCGTATCCTCACTATCCATTTGATTAGATTCTATTATAATACAAAAGGAGCGAAAATAGCACGGACAAATCTGATTTGATATAGGAAAAATCAAAAGTCCGTTTTTCGATTATCGTGAAATAAAACGCTGTTACAAAACATAGGTAATCTCTTTTTGGCACAAACCAAGTACCGCTTTTGGATTTGAAGCTTGTTTGAACTTTCTGCTTTTACTTGAGTGAGAAAAAGGAAAGTCATCCGAGAGATAGTAGTTGCAAATAAAGGGAATTGTAGTAAAATAAGAATACAATCGTTTCAAATGGGGGAATGTCATGATCAATATCACAATTGGTAATCAAACAATGCAATACCCCGGAAAAGTTCGTCTCGAAACACTAGCCAATCGCATTCCGGGACGCTTTTTTGCGGCCAAAGTCAATAACCGGCTCCGTGAATTGGCATATGAAGTCGATACCGATGCCACCGTCGAACTGTTGGACTTTTCCTATCCGGATTCCTCACGCATTTATGCAACTAGCATGCGTTATCTTGTTTGTATGGCTTTTAACCGGATCTTTTCTAAACTGCAAATCAAATTTTCAAACAGTATTTCCATGGGAATATACGGACGGGCCGTCAATGGTGCGCTCACTCCCGATATGATTCATCAAATCGTCCAGGAAATGCAATTTATAGTCAAGCAAGATTATCCCATCATTCGAATAAAAGAGACTTTGGCGAATGCGAAGAAGTACTATCGCAGTCAAGGATATCTTGACAAAGTCGAAATCTTAAAATATCGAAAAGAAATCGTCAACATCTATGAATGTGACGGATATAAGAATTATATGTATGGATATATGGTTCCTTCCACTGGTTATCTTCAAGAATTCGAGATTTTATTCTATAACCCGGGTTTTTTAATTCGTTATCCCCGGATCGAAGAAAAAGGATCAATCCCCGAATTTTCGGATTCTCCTGGTTTTTTGCGGGTATTGAACCGAGCGGAACAATGGGCAATTAATTGTGATGCAGATATGATCCACAAACTCAATAAAAAAATTGAAAATCATCAAGAGGTTGACTTGGTCAACATGTGCGAGACGAAACATAACAACCAGCTTTGCGAGTTGGGCGAGATTATCTCCCGTGACATCGATAATTTGCGTTTGATTGCCATAGCCGGTCCATCATCATCCGGAAAAACGACTTTCTCTCGCCGTCTGCAAATCGAGCTTTTGACCCGTGGAATCAAGCCTCTTATGGTTTCGATTGACAACTATTATCTTCCGGTTGATAAAGCGCCAATCGATGAATTTGGCGAACCGGATCTTGAACATGTCGAAGCGTTGGATCTCGAATTGTTTAATGAAAACATCACCTCCCTCATAAATGGTGAGACCGTCTCCCTACCCTATTTTGATTTTATTAATCGGGAACGTCGCTTTATGGCCCCAATCAAAATTGCCAGAAACAATCCCATTATCATTGAAGGCATCCATGCCCTCAATGATCTTTTGACGGAGTTTATTCCTGCCAATCAAAAGTTTAAAATCTATATCTCGCCGTTGGCACAAATAAACATTGACTACAACAATCCAATCAATCTGACCGATATCCGATTGTTGCGCCGAATTGTCCGAGATCTTCAGTTTCGCAACACCTCCCCAGAAAAAACCTTGGCGATGTGGCCTTCGGTCCGCCGTGGAGAATATCGTTGGATCTATCCTTTCATCGAGAGTGCGAACTACATTTATAACTCGGAGTTGACTTATGAATTCTGCGTTCTGAAAAGGTATGCAATGACCGCTCTCAAACAGATATCGAACGACTCTGAATATTTCATTCAAGCTAATCGTTTAATAAAGTTCTTGAAGTATTTCAAAGAAATCAATCAATATCTCGTCCCATGTAATTCTCTATTACGGGAGTTTATCGGCAAGAGTGTTTTTGCCCACTAGTCTGAGTTTCCTTATACACCAAATAAAAACGACTATGAACGTCGTTTTTTTCATAATCCAAGAAAATCGCCAGAAATCAAGATGCTTTCCAGAAACCGTTATCAATTTAATTTAAAATATGATAAAATAATAAAAAGCAAGGAAGTGACAAGATGGCCAAGGAAAAAGCAGTGAATGGCGGTTTGACAATTGAAGAAGTCAATCAGCGCTTTCTAGATGGGAAAGTTAACCGAAAACCAGCCTCCAATTTAAAATCCGTCGGAAAAATCATCAGTGACAATCTTTTTTCCTATTTTAATCTGATTTTAGCGCTTTTAGCTATATTGCTTATTTCCATTCGCAGTTTTGAAAATATGTTTTTTGTGGTTATCGCGTTGATGAATACATTGATAGGAATCATTCAAGAATTAAAAGCTCGAAGCACAGTAAAGGAATTATCATTGCTATCTCAGCCAATGGCATCTGTGATTCGCCAACATTTTGAATTGGAAATTCCCATCGAAGAACTGGTCGTGGACGATCTCTATTGTTTAAAAGCAGGCAATCAAATCGTCACGGACAGTGACATAGCCGAGGGTGTGCTGATCGTAAACGAAGCAAATTTGACCGGTGAAGCGGAACCAGTGGTCAAAAAACCCGGAGACCGTGTTTATTCTGGAAGTTTCGTCGTCTCGGGGAACGCCTTCACACGGGTCAAATTGGTGGGGAAAGACAATTTCATTGAACAATTGTCCGCAAAAGTGAAAACTTTAGGAAAACCAACCTCTGTCATGTTGCGATCGATGAAAAAAATTCTCAAAGTGATTGGGATCATCATTATCCCTTTGGGACTGATGACTTTCTTTACCGCTTTTACCAAATCTGGATATGACTATCTTCCCGATTTCTTCCAAGCTGGCGAACCTTATCAAAACGCTTTGAAAAAAATGGCAGGATCCATGGTAGCCATGGTGCCTTCGGGGATGTTTTTGTTGACTACTTTCACGTTTGCGACTGGCGTTATCAAATTGTCTAAGAAAAACGTCTTAGTCCAAGAACTATATTCAATCGAAACCTTGTCACGGATCGATATGGTCTGTCTGGACAAAACCGGCACGCTAACGGATGGCTCCATGCGTGTCTCTGGTGTTGAATCCATCCAGACAGATACAATTGAAACGGCTTTGTTTGATCAAAAGAAACTTGAGCAGATCATATCCTCGATGAACTATGCTTTGAAAGAAACCAACCCTACCGGAATGGCCCTATCAAAATACTTTGGCAAAAAACGGAAGTTCTTTTCGAAAAAGACTCTTGCCTTTAGTTCGCAAAACAAATACAGTGCGGTTTGTTTCGATTTTGGGATTTTTGCAATCGGAGCACCCGAAATGGTTCTTAAGGGAAAGTATATGTCGATCAAAAAGCAAGTGGAAGCATTTGCTAGGAAAGGAAAACGCGTTCTCCTTTTTGCCCAAGCAGAAAAGATTTCGGAAGAAAAAATATCGGGGAAGGTTGTTCCAATAGCTTTAATATTATTGGATGACCACGTTCGTGAAAGTGCCTTATCCACCTTGAATGATTTTCATACTTCGGGTGTCGACATCAAGATCATAAGCGGAGACAATCATTTGACGGTCGCAGACGTGGCGGAAAGAGCAGGCGTTCCGAACGCTAATAAAGCCATTTCTTTAGCCAATCTCAGCGATGAGAAAATCCTAGAGGTAGCTTCCCAATACACGGTATTTGGCCGAGTAAGACCAGATCAAAAGAAATTGCTGATAACCCATTTTCAAAAACTTGGCCGCAAAGTCGCCATGGTGGGTGATGGTGTCAACGACATTTTGGCCCTAAAAGCAGCTGATTGTTCGATTGCCATGGCAAACGGATCAGATGCAGCGAGAAACATCAGTCATTTGGTCTTGCTTGACAGCGATTTCTCCTCGATGCCACAAATCGTCAAAAATGGCCGGCAAATCGTCAATAACATGGAACGCGCCTCGGTGCTCTATCTCGTCAAAACGGTCTATACGATCTTGTTGACGATCATCATGTTGCTCACTGCCAACATTTATCCTTTTGAACCTGTCCAAATGTTTGTGATTGAAACGTTCATCATTTCTTTTCCATCGGTCGTCATTGCCCTAGAGCCAAACAATAAACTGTTCCAGGGCCATTTCTTGAGAAACGTCTTCCGCCAAGTGATTCCCGGGGCAATATTGATTGTATTGAATCTCTTAGCCGTCTATGGTTTCGCCCGTTTTTGGCCCTCAATCACCTCTGGGGAAATCTCCACAGTGGGAATTATCGCGGCCACATTCGCCTACCTATTGGTCCTCGTCAACATCTCGACTCCATTGAATCGTTTGCGCTCAATCGTCATTATGTCTGCTGGATTCATCTCGGCATTCTGTTTCATTGTATTGGGAGAACGATTCTTCAAGTTGGTGCCTCTGTCGGTTCCCAGCATTTTGCTTCTATTGTTATTGATGGAATCGACATACATCCTCATGTCCGTCGCCAAACGAGAACTCGTCAAATTCTGGGCTTGATTTTTTGGTTATCCCCTGCCATCGATTGACTTGGTGTGATATAATATAAACACATATCGGATTATTTAAGGAGGATGACCATGAACGTTTTGCATGTCAGCGCTGAGTGTTTTCCCTTCATAAAGGTCGGAGGGTTAGCGGATGTTGTTGGATCATTGCCTTCCGAAGTCAAGCGGTTGCGGAATGCCGATGTTCGTATCATCATACCCAAACACAAAGCCATTCTGACTAAATATCAAAGCCAGTTATCTCATTTGGCAAATTTTACCATTGAGGTGGGAAGAAAGAAGAATGTCTACGTCGGTATCGACACGCTGAAACACGGAAATGTAACCGTGTATTTTGTCGATAACCTCTTTTATTTTGGCAGCCGTGATCAAGTCTATAATTTTGGTGATGAATCCGAGCGCTTTGCCTATTTTCAACTCGCTGTACTCGAAGCGCTTCCTTACATTGATTTTAAGCCTGATATCATTCATGTCCACGATTGGCATACGGGAATGATCCCGCTTCTTGTCAAGCTGACTTACGGTGAACACCCGTTCCCGAAAACGGTTATGACCATTCATAATTTAGCTTATCAGGGGATCTTTCCTCTTAACGATTACAATTATTTTAAAATCCCCTATGATTCTCGCTTTGAATTCGAAGGCAATTTGAATTTCTTGAAATCCGGCATTGAAAGCGCGGACTTGGTCACCACCGTTTCAAGAACTTATGCGAAAGAGATTTTGACAGATTATTATGGCTATGGACTCCAACGACTGTTGAGATTAAAAGGCGATGGCCTTCAAGGAATTTTAAATGGCATCGACTATAAAGAATTTAATCCGGTGTCCGATCGATTCATCAAGAAGAATTACAGCATCGATACCTATCTGGATGCAAAAGCTGTAAACAGAAAAGATTTGTCGCGATCATTCCAAATGAATTTCTCATTGGGCATCCCCATCATTGCGATGGTTACCCGTTTAGTCAGCCAAAAAGGAATCGATCTAATTCAACGGGTATTTGATGAGATGCTACTGCAAGACGACTTCTATTTTATTGTTCTCGGAGATGGAGAAAAGGAGTATGTCGATTATCTTCTTGGCTTAAAGGAACGGTTCCCGAAGAAAGTGGCTCTCTCAATTGGCTATGACAACAAACTGGCACATAAGATTTATGCCGGAGCCGATCTGTTTTTAATGCCATCCAAGTTTGAACCTTGTGGATTGTCGCAAATGATTGCACTTCGTTATGGCACTATCCCCATTGTCCGCGAAACTGGTGGCTTGGCAGATACGGTTGAAGCATTCAATGAGTACGAGCAAACCGGAAACGGATTCAGTTTCACCCACTTCAATGCACATGATATGATGCATGTGATCCGGTATGCCTGCAATATCTATCGAGTTCCTCAAGCTTGGGATCTTCTCGTCAAAAATGCGATGAAGGATGATTTCAGTTGGACACAATCCGCGAAATTATATCGTCAAGCCTATCGACAATTAATGAAAAAGCAGAAAGGGGCATAACATGGATGTTTTGGCATTGATTCTGGCCGGAGGACGCGGATCTCGACTTGATATTTTATCGGAAAACCGAGTAAAACCCAGTGTTCCATTTGCTGGGAAATACCGGATCATTGATTTTACATTATCGAATTGTTCCAATTCTGGAATCTTTAATATCGCCATTTTAACGCAATATCTTCCATTCTCTTTGAATGAGCATATCGGATCGGGAAGGCCTTGGGACTTGGACCGGCGAGATTCCAAAGTCACGTTGCTGCAACCTCATCGAGATTGGTATAATGGTACCGCGGATGCGGTCCGAAAAAACATCCAATACATCGAACAAAGCAATCCGAAATATGTATTGATTTTGTCCGGAGACCACATTTACAAAATGGATTACAGCCAAATGTTGAAACAACACATCGACACATCCGCTGATTTGACGATTGGCTGCAAGATCATCGATCCAAAAGAAGCATTTCGCTTTGGTATGCTCGAAGCGGACCCGAGCAATCGCATATTCCAATTTCAAGAAAAGCCAAAACACACGACCTCTGATCTTGCTTCTATGGGTATCTATATCTTCAATACGGAGATCCTGTTACAAAAAATCCGAGAAAGCGACATTCCGGATTTAGATTTCGGCAAGCACATCATTCCGGCAATGATTGATTCTCACCCGGTCTATGCCTATCGTTTTTCCGATTATTGGAAAGATGTCGGAACTTACGATTCCTATTTGCAGGCGAACTTGGAATTGATTGAAACCGTCGATAAAATTCCCCTCGACATGTATGATCCCAAGTGGAAGGTCTACACCAAGTCAGAAGAATTGCCAGCGGTGAAAGTAGGCTCCAAAGCCACCATTCGCCAAGCGTTGCTATCCAATGGTTCCATCGTGGCCGGCCACGTGGAAAGAAGCGTTTTAAGTCCTGGTGTCATCGTTCATCCTTTGGCCAAAGTCATCAACTCGGTACTATTAAACAATGTGGAAGTCCGACCAGGTGCTATTGTTGAGAATTGCATCATTGATAAAAAAACCGTTATCATGGACAATGCGCTTGTCGGATTTGGTGATGATTTGACTCCCAACCAAGAAAATCCCGAGCTTTTGTCATCAGGAATCAGTGTTCTTGGCAAGCATTTGGTCGTACCAAAAAACATGGTTATTGGCCGAAATTGTCGAGTATTTCAATCAGCTGATCTGTCCAGCGTGCCAGACAATATCATCCGATCTGGCTCGACATTGCACTAAAAAAAGGGCAAATAGCCCTTTTTATTTTTTTATCTGGTGCTCCTACCTAGAATCGAACTAGAATTTCAGCATTACCATTGCTGTGTTTTGCCATTAAACTATAGGAGCGATTGCTTTTCCTATTATAAACAAGATTCATAAAAAAATCAAGTTATTTTCCTCTGCATTTTAAAAGGGGAAATGAAGCTGATAATTCGCGAAAATGATTCCATAATTATTTTAAATTACTTTTGATTATTGACAAATATTTTTTATGATGTAAAATGAATATGGAGGCGATACCCATGTTGGAAATCATCAATTTATCAAAGAGTTATGACGGGAAAAAGCAAGCTTGCGACCACATTTCCCTGACAATTGAAAAAGGTGACATCTATGGCTTTGTTGGCCATAATGGCGCCGGAAAAACCACCTTGCTGAAAGCTATTGCCGGGATTTTGGACTTTGACCAAGGTGACGTCTTAATCAACGGGATTTCCATCAAAACGGATCCCCTGGCTGCAAAACGCCAGATTGCTTATATACCGGACAATCCGGATGTGTATGAATCCTTGACTGGCATCCAATATTTGGATTTCATTGCGGATGTGTTTGAAGTCGAACTTTCCTTACGGAATGAGCGAATTCAGCGCTACGCAACCATGTTTGGCATTCAAGATGTCCTTTCCAATCCCATTTCATCATATTCTCATGGCATGAAACAGAAATTAGTGTTGATCAGCGCATTGATCCACGATCCCAAAATCATCCTTTTGGATGAGCCCTTTGTCGGACTGGATCCGCAAGCCAGTTACCAAGTCAAACAATTGTTCCATGACATGTGTGAAAAAGGAGCACTTATCTTTTTTTCAACGCATGTTCTAGAAGTAGTGGAAAAACTCTGCAACAAAGTAGCCATCATCAAACAAGGAAAAATTGTCGCAAATGGAGAAACATCGTCCATCATCAAAGATCAATCTTTAGAACATCTCTTCATGGAGTTGATTAAAGAATCATGATCACGCTTAAACTTATAAAAGTCTTTTTTCGCGAAAACTTTCAGTTGTCCCGACTGATCGGGACCAACGTTAAAAAGAACAAGAAGAAAGCCATTCTATTGGGGGTTGTTCTTCTCTATGCATTTGGGGTGTATCTATTCTCCTTTGGATATTTGTTTTTTGAGTTTGGAAAAGCATTGAAAACTCTGGATTCATTGGATGTCTTATTGCAGTTTGGCTTCATGTATGGGTTTGGCATATCCTTGATCATCGTCTTGTTTCGCGCCAACGGATACTTGTTTCATTATAAAGATTATGAAATCCTTGAACCGTTGCCCATTCCTCATCGCAGTGTGATCATTGCCAAGTTATCCGTCATGATGATACTGGTATATCTCAGTTTGGCAATGATCTTATCACCGATCCTGTTTTCCTATTTTTATCATGCCGGATTTCATTTGGGTAAATTGTTGATTGTGCTTATTGGCTTTTTGATGATGCCCATTATTCCGCTGGTCGTTTTTTCGTTTATATCGCTGATAATTGCCCGAATCACGTCTTCGTTTCGAAAAAGCAATCTATTGAATATTCTTGCCATGTTTCTTGTTTTTATTGGCATCATGGCATTATCTCTATCCTTCAGTGCCGCAAGTAGCGGCGCAGGGCCGTTACCTGGCCAACAGAATTTTATCAGTGGGTTTGCCTCTGTTTACCTTCCCATGCAATGGTTTGTCTCAGCAGTCCATGATTTGGCGTTATTGGATCTTTGTTGGCTGATTCTTTCGAGTATGGCCTTACTGGTCGGATTTGTCAGCATCATCCAAAAAATCGTTTTAAAAACAAATCAAAAAGGATTATCGGTCATCACCCGCAGACAATCAAAAATCGCGAAAAGTCAAGTTCATTCAACATTTACGTCACTTCTCATGAAGGAAGTACGCAAATTTGTCAGCGTCCCCATTTATGCAGTCAATTCCGGATTTGGACCGTTATTATTGGTCATCCTGAGTTCGCTCAGTTTGGTATTTCGGGAACAAATAATGGGCTTCATGAGCGATACCGTTGGTGCGGCAATTCCCTTGGATGTCGTGATATTGCTCTTTGTTGGTTTTTGTCTCTCCACTGTATTCACCTCCACCTTCACACTGTCGTTGGAAGGGAAACAGTTTTGGATTTTGAAAAGTCTCCCCATCGAGCCTGTCAAAATCATGAATGCCAAAATGACATTTAATATCTTATTGGCTCTTCCGGCCGCATGGCTTTCCATCTTATTGTTTTCCTTTAGCTTTTCCTTGGAGGTTGTCCAGATAGTGGTGATGTTATTTGTTACTCTCTCGTTCTCATTACTCACCTCAGCGTTTGGTTCAGTCATCAACCTGTATTTCCCCAAATTTGAATTTCGTAACGATGTTGAAGTGGTCAAACAAAGTGTTGGTGCCTTGATTGGCATCTTTGGCGGATTTGCCTTTATCGCCTTAAATGGGGTTGGTTATTACTTTTTGAATCCGCTGTTGGGGTCGAATTTGACGCTGACATTGATGGGAATTTTAAACCTATTGATATTTTTTGGCTTTGCCCTTCTGGTTTCTCGCTTAAGCGCGGGTCAATTTCGCAAAATGAAAGCCTAAACGGTGCAAAAATCGGCTTATATTATTTGAATCCCTTCCAAGATTATGGTATAATATCACAGGGTTAAAATTTGCCTAAGAAAGGAACCAATTATGCAAAAACAAAAATACGTTTACATGTTCGCCGAGGGAAACGCCTCGATGCGAAATCTACTTGGTGGCAAAGGAGCCAATTTGGCGGAAATGACCAATTTGGGAATGCCTGTGCCTCAAGGTTTTACTGTGACTACCGAAGCCTGCACGAAATATTATCAAGATGGGCGTCTCATCAACGATGACATCATTGCCCAAATCACCGATGCCTTGGGAAAAACCGAGAAAATCGCCGGAAAAAAATTCGGTGACAACGAAGATCCCTTCCTGGTTTCGGTCCGTTCGGGTGCCCGCGCCTCCATGCCGGGGATGATGGATACCATTCTGAATCTTGGCCTGAATGATCTGGCTGTTGAAGGTTTGGCCAAACAAACTGGGAATCCTCGGTTTGCGTTTGATTCCTATCGTCGCTTTATTCAAATGTTTTCCGATGTGGTCATGGAAATCTCCAAAAGCCATTTTGAAGAGATTCTTGATCATGCTAAAGAAAGTAAACACGTCATCAATGATACCGATCTGGACCATGAGGATTTGAAACAACTCGTCAAAGCATACAAAGCGAAATACTTGGAATTGAAAGGCGAGGCGTTTCCTCAAGATCCGAAAATTCAATTAATCGAAGCAGTCAAAGCCGTATTTCGGTCTTGGGACAATCCTCGGGCAAATACGTATCGCCGGTTGAATAACATTCCCTATGAATGGGGAACCGCGGTGAACGTTCAATCGATGGTCTTTGGCAATATGGGAGACGATTCTGGTACGGGTGTTGCTTTCACTCGGGATCCATCCACGGGAGAAAAGCGTTTATACGGAGAATACTTGTTCAATGCCCAAGGTGAAGACGTCGTTGCGGGCATCCGCACGCCAAAACCCATTTCCGAACTGGAAAAAGACAATCCTAAACTCTATAAAGAATTCCATGATATCTCCAGCAAGCTGGAAGCCCACTATCGCGATATGCAAGACATGGAATTCACGATTGAAAAAGGCAAACTCTTCATGCTTCAAACCCGAAATGGAAAACGCACAGCACAAGCTGCTTTGAAAATTGCCATCGACTTGGTCAAAGAAGGCTTATTGACAGAAAAAGAAGCTCTGCTCAAAGTTGAACCCAAGCAACTCGATTCCTTGCTCCATCCACAGTTTGATCCCGAGTCCTTGAAAAACGCCACGGTCATTGCAACTGGATTGAATGCCTCTCCAGGAGCGGCAACCGGCCGAGCTGTATTTACTGCAGAAAGAG
>JAAYZB010000014.1 GCA_012515085.1 Acholeplasmataceae bacterium | reverse complement strand
GTTTCGTTTGCTTCTTCTCGGAAAAGAATTTGAAGGCCAACAAAGTTGGAAATTCCCATCAAAATGTAGGCAAGAGTTTCCAGGTCGATATCGTTGCGAATTTCGCCGGATTCGACGAAGTGGCGAAGATGAAAGATATATGAGTCACCAAAAGATTGATAATATTCCTGAAAAATCTTGGGATCGATAAAAAGCGATTCCCAGATCACCTTGTAAGCGAGTGGTTCTTTTTTGACGTACATGATAAAAGCTTTGAGCCCTGCACGTTCGATTTCTTCGCGACTTTTGAGCCCACGGGTGGCTTCGCTAGATGCTTGACGAATGGCATGCCGATATTCTTTTAGTAAATAGAGATAAAGCGCGAGTTTGTTATCGAAATAAATATAAAAGGTTCCGGCTGCCACTTTGGATTTGGCAATGATATCATTGATCGAAGTCGCTTGGTATCCATGTCGGGCAAACAAGCGTTTTCCGGTTTTAATGATACGTTGGAACGTTTTTTCACCGACTTTGGTTTTCGGTGGTCGAATCAAATTTTGTGCCATAGAGAATCACCTAGTACCATTGTATGCGATTCGTGCCTTCATTTCAAGCGAAATCAATGAGGAAAATTATAATTTGTCGCCAAAACAATTTCATGAATAAACTCTCACCTGACATATCGGCGAAAAAATTAAGATAAAAATGTCCATTTTTGGCGATTTCTTAATTGAATTTGAATCAATCACCCAGATATAGCGGTTTTAACTCTGAATGGATTTCACAAAAAAATCAAGTGAAAGCGCTTGACAATTCGATTTTGATTCGTTAGAATGATGGCGAAAGGTGAATAAACATTCACATTATTGGTCAATCATTTATTTCCACCAATGAAAGGAAGCAACAAAACGTCGAAAAAAGCGATTTGCTGACGTTTTTGCGTGAATAGGAGGATAAAAATCAATGCAAAAAGTATTTCTTGTAGGGGCTAAGCGAAGCCCGATCGGTGCATTTTTAGGGACACTCAAGGATGTCCACCCCGCGGTTTTGGGATCCACGGTCTTAAAACAACTCTTGGCCGAGACAAAGGTTCCCGTCGATAAGATCGATGAAGTCATCGTTGGCAATATTCTCCCCGCCGGACAAGGCCAGGGGTTGGCCCGACAGATTTCGATCCAAGCGGGAATTCCCCAAGAGGTACCAGCCCATTCCATCAACATGGTGTGCGGTTCCGGCATGAAAGCGATTATGAATGCCTTCACTGGGATCCGTTCCGGCTTTACCGGACTCGTCGTTGCCGGTGGCGTTGAATCGATGTCACGGGCGCCATATGTTTTGACAAGCAAAATCCGAGACGGAGTCAAAATGGGAGCGCAGACGATGGGCGATCACATGATTGACGACGCGTTGACCGATGCTTTCAGCAATCTCCATATGGGGATGACTGCGGAAAATATCGTGGATAAACACCAAATTACAAGAGAAGAACAAGATCAGTTCGCTTACCTATCGCAAGTCAAGGCGATTCAAGCGGTGGATACCGGGTTGTTTGATCCGGAAATCGTTCCGATTGAAATCCAAACTAGAAAAGAAACAATCGTTTTTTCCCGGGATGAATATCCCAATCGGGGAACGAATTTAGAAAAACTCGCTAAACTCCGTCCCGCGTTCAAAAAAGACGGATCCGTGACCGCCGGCAATTCCTCGGGAATCAACGACGGCGCTAGCTTTACGATCATCGCTTCCGAAGAGATGGTAAACAAATACCACTTGCCGGTGATGGCGGAAATCGTTCAGGTTGGGCAAGGCGGAGTCGATCCCAGCGTGATGGGCCTCGGCCCCGTACCAGCGATCCGTCAAGTGTTGAAAAACGCCTCGCTCTCACTTAAACAGATGGAAGTAATGGAATTAAACGAAGCTTTTGCGGCACAGTCGATTGGGGTCGTCCGCGAACTGGCGGCCGAACACCATATGTCGGAAGAAGCCATCTATCAAGTGACGAACCCCCGAGGCGGAGCCATCGCTTTGGGCCATCCCGTGGGATCATCGGGCAACCGGATCGTCGTGACCTTGGTTCATGAAATGATCCAAATGGATAAGCATCTTGGATTGGCCAGTCTCTGTATCGGTGGTGGCATGGGTACCGCCATCATTTTGAAACGATAGTTTTTATTTTATAGGAGGATATGATCATGAAATTAAAAGGAAAAGTGGCTGTTGTGACCGGTGGAGCCAAAGGCATTGGCGGCGAGATCGCCAAAGCGTTTGCCCGTGAAGGAGCCATGGTCATCGCCGCGGACATGGGGCCGATGTCTTATCAAATGGAAAACGTGATGCCCTATGAACTCAATGTCACGGATGTGGCTGGGTGTAAGAAATTCTATGACGACATCATTCAGCAATATGGCAAAATCGATATTTTGGTCAATAATGCCGGAATCACGAGAGATTCAATGACCAGAAAAATGACGGACGAACAATGGGATCTCGTGTTAAACGTCAACTTAAAAGGACTTTTCAACCTAGTTCGCACCATTGGTCCGCAAATGGAAGAAATCGGCGGCGGGTCCATCATCAACATTTCGTCAGTAGTCGGCGTTTATGGCAACATCGGGCAAGCCAATTACGCTGCCTCAAAAGCCGGAGTCATCGGTCTGACGATGACATGGGCGAAAGAATTTGCCAGAAAAGGCGTCCCTGTTCGCGTAAATGCCATTGCGCCGGGATACGTCATGACCGATATTTTGAAGACAGTACCTGAAGATTTACTCAATCAATTTGCCCAGATGACCATGTTGAAACGCTTAGGCCAACCCGAAGAAATCGCGAAAGTCGCGGTGTTCCTAGCTTCCGATGACGCCTCTTACATCACCGGCCAGACGCTTAATGTCAATGGCGGGATGCGACTGTAATCCCTATTTGAACCGTCTTTAAGAAAGGAAGAAACCCTTATGACTCCATCCGTCGGCATTCTTGGCACCGGTATTTACATTCCAAACGAGCGCATGAGCGCCAAAGAAATCAGTGAGGCTACCCAAGGAGTCTGGACGGAAGAAGCCGTTATTCAGAAGCTGGGTATCCGCCAGAAAGCAATTCCTGGAGCAGCAGATGGAACTCAGGAAATGGGCGTCAAGGCAGCACTCGATGCCATTCAAAATACGGGAATCGATCCCAAAACGATCGATTGCATCCTCTGTGTCGGCGAAGAATGGAAGGAATATCCTTTGACGACGTCCGCGCTCTATATTCAAGACAAAATCGGCGCAGTGAACGCCTGGGGGATCGATCTTGCGAACCGCTGTTGTACGACGGTGTCCGCGATAAAGATCGCCACCGATATGTTAATTGCTGATCCGGAAATCCACATCATTATGATCGTGGGTGGGTATCGCAACGGTGATTTCATCGATTACACGGATAAGAATATGTCGATGATGTACAATCTAGGAGCCGGGGCAGGAGCGATCATTTTACAGAAAGATCTGCAGAAAAATTTGCTGCTGGGATCACATATCATCGCGGATGGATCCTTATCAAGGACCGCCGGGGTTGAAATCGGTGGCATCGCTCAACCGATCACTTGTGAGAATCTCGATACTTCGCGAAAGAGCTTGCGCCTGATGGATCCGATCAAGATGAAAAATCGGTTGAACGAGGTGTCGATGAAGAACTGGGTTCGCTGCATTGATAAATCTTTGGAAAAAGCGAATCTCACTCAAAATGATATCGGGTATCTCGCAATTTTACATATCAAACGTTCGGGACACGAGAGCATGCTTCAAGATTTGAACCTCACACCCGATCAAACGATATATTTGGAAGACTATGGCCATATCGGCCAAATCGATCAAATCTTGTCACTTCATCTCGCCTTGAAAGCAGGCAAAGTGAAAAGTGGCACCGTCGTATGCATGTTGGCAGCCGGTATTGGGTATGTTTGGGCAGCCAACATCATCAAGTGGGGTGATGCTTGATGCCCGGAGCAGATATCGCGCTAAAGGAAATGGC
>JAAYZB010000149.1 GCA_012515085.1 Acholeplasmataceae bacterium | reverse complement strand
TGAACTGAAGAGCGAGGAATTAAAAGCGTTCTTCAAAACTTGGATTGAGAATCGTCAAGACGGCGATCAAACGCTCGAACTTTCCCGAAAAATCATCCCACTTTTAGAAGCGGAAGACACGGATCTTTCCCAAGAATTATTGGATTTGAAACAATATCTTGTCAAACAATCCAACTGGATCATCGGCGGCGATGGCTGGGCTTATGACATCGGCTATGGCGGCCTTGATCATGTGATTGCCAATAATGAAGACGTGAACATTCTTGTCTTAGATACCGAAGTGTATTCCAACACCGGTGGTCAATCATCGAAAGCTGCTCGGACCGGTTCGATTGCCAAATTCACGGCGGCCGGGAAACCGACGAAGAAAAAAGATTTGGCCGCACTCGCGATGACCTATGAACATGTCTATGTCGCCACGATCAGTCACGGAGCGAATGCAACGCAACTGTTGAAAGCAATGAAAGAAGCGGAATCGTATCCGGGTCCATCGATCATTGTGGCCTATTCGCCTTGTATTGCCCATGGCATTGACGGCGGACTCACCCATAGCCACCAAGAAGCGAAGCTTGCAACGGAATGCGGCTATTGGCCGATCTTCCGTTACGATCCGCGATTGATTGAACAAGGAAAGAATCCGTTCCAATTGGATTCCAAAGAACCCGATTGGTCGAAATATCATGACTTCTTGATGCACGAGAACCGATACCTTCAACTCGTACAAACCAATCCGGAACAAGCGGAAGAAATGTTTATGAAAAACTTGAAAGATGCCAAACGTCGTTATCAGATGTACAAACGGCTTCAGGCAATGGACTATTCCGAAGTCATTTAAGTGCGACAGAAATCCAAGGTGGCGCCCAGTGGGCGCCATCCTTTTTCTTTTCTCACATAAAACGCAAAGAAAAGCGGTATGATAGTTTCAGGGCAAATGCAAAAAAAGCGTGATTATCCCGCGCCTTTGTTATATAATATAAGAAAGTGCCCAAATGAAGGAGACTACTATTTATGAATGCGAAAACCACAAAAAAATGGCTGATTGGGTTGCTTTCCCTCACCCTCGGCTTGACACTTTTTGGCTGTAAAGATCAATCAACCACCTCGGATGTAATCATCGATCCCGAGGCGATCATTCCGGCGATCACCTTTCCCGATCTGGTCTATTTCCAGGGCGATGGTTTTTCGGTAACTTATCAAGATCTCTATGAAGAGATCAAGATCAATGATGGCCTGAATCAATTGCTCATGATGATTGACGAAGATTTGTTAGCAACCCAAATCGCTTCTGTGACCTCTTCGGAAATTGCCGAAAAAATCAAAGAACTGACTTATGGGACCACGGAGGATACCGTGATCGCCGATATGACTTTAGAACAAAAAGCGGAAGCGGAGCGACTGTATCTGGAGAACTTGACGATCCTTGGGTATCAAGAAAACCCAGAATCCTATCTTCGGTTGGTCATCGCTCGGGAGAATTTCGCGATCAACCAAATGTCTTTAGCGGAAAATGAAGAAGAATCTTGGTATATCGGGCCACAGGCGATTGCCAAATATTATGATGAAAATATGGAACCGGATCTCCGAACCATCAAAATCCGGTTTACCAGCGAGCCCGATGCTCGGAATGTCATGGAATCGTTGAATCTGGTCGGGAGAAGCGATGGCTTTTTGTACCGATATACCGGAACCAAACCCATCAATGAAGTCACGCGGTTTGACGAGACGAATACGGTGAAGTTGACGAATGACGAAGTGATCGTTGCTTTTATCCAAATGTATAATCTGGTCTATGGCGATTATCGCTCACTTCTCGAAGAAACAGCGACCATCAGTGAATTGGAAGCAAATCCGGATTTGGTCGTGGAGTATGCGACAATCAACGCTTTTAATCCCAATTTGACGAAGTTCTTATATCAGTCATTGGGGACGCTTTCGGAAAGTGAAGCCAACCCGGAATCATCACTCTTTTATACGTATGTCCCTGCTAAATATTATGGATCGAAAGACACCTCTTATTACATGATTTGTAACTTGTCAAAAACCGTTAAGGCCGACACCGCTGATTTTGACGGCGATGAGGCAGCGCTCAAGACCTTGATTGGAGCGGATCTCTATGAAAAGATCGAGCAAACGATGATTGACAATAATCTGAAAAGCACCGGATTCGTGAGTGCGCGATTGGTCGAGTTCCGAAACACTCATGATTTCCAACTGTTGGATTACTATTTGGCGATTGACTATCAATCGGTCGATTCGGAGTATGAAATGGAAGGCGATGGTCATGCGACCACGGTTGCGACTTATGATGAAAAGTCCATCACCGCTGACCAACTATTAACCTATGCCATGAATCAAAACGCCCCATTATATCTCTTATATGCCTCGCAGTTAAAAGCGCTCCAGGCAGCCTATTACGACGATGTCTACTGTCCAAATCCAACTGCGTGCCAGGTGGATTATACATTAAACACATCGAAGCGGATGC
>JAAYZB010000148.1 GCA_012515085.1 Acholeplasmataceae bacterium | reverse complement strand
CTCAATGGTCGATCGATCATTCTCGAAGTCAGAATTTCTTTTTCGGTAGGACGCCCTTCTCGCCGGAGAAATCCGCCGGGAATCTTTCCTGCAGCATATAATTTTTCCTGGTATAACACCATCAGTGGAAAAAAATCTTGATCCGAGGGTTCATCGCTAACAACAGCAACGGATAACACGGCAGTATCTTCAAAACGAACCATGCAAGCTCCGGTTGCTTGATTCGCCAACTGCCCGGTTTCTACCACCCATTTCCTTCCACAAAAATTCAATTCAAATACTTGTTTCTCACTCATTGTTTTTCCTCATTTCCTGATTTCAACAGTCTCAAAGTTATTATATCATAACTCCTGGATTTCACTTTTAATTTTTTAAAGAATAAGCACCCATCAATTTGGGTGCTTTTCGATCGGTTAGCGACGCAAACCAAGTTTGGCAATCAATGCCTGATAGCGTTCGGGTGAGATCGTCTGCAAATATTTCAGCAAACTTCTCCGTTTCCCAACTTTGATCAATAATCCGCGACGAGAATGAAAATCATGTTTGTGTTGATCGAGATGGACGTTCAGAGTTTTAATTTCCTCTGTCAGTAAAGCAATCTGAATTTCTGGTGAGCCAGTGTCGCCTTCTTTAAATCCATATTCGACTACGATTTCCTTAATGCGTTCTTTGGTCAGTGCCATGGGTTTTTTCCTCCTTATTTTCGATACTTACCCAGATCCGCAAATGACGTTGGAGTGGCGTCAATTCCAGGTTTGGGCGCGAGATAAATTATATCATAATACTGAGAGAGTTGCAAGAATTATTTCTCAAGCCGCCGTTCGATCGCTTTCAAGATTTCCACCAAGGCAAGCGTGTCTTGCTCACAATAAGCTTTGAGATCGTTGAAAGTGGCTTCTTGGTCGATTTCTGGATCAAATTGGCTGGATGCATAAGTTAAATAGGCCGCTGTTCCATTTTGAATCGCTAGTTTCTTATATTTGTCTTCAGTAAAGACTGGAAGCACCGCTTTCAAGGAGTAACTACCCGACAGTTCCGGATGATAAAAATTATATGTTGATGATTCAAGTTTGGAAAATCCGTGTTCGGAATAAAACGCATAATCATTTTTTAACACTTTCAAGAGGTCGAACAATCGACTGATCATATTATCCAATCGCTGTCGATATTCCGGAAACAAATCCGCCAGTTCTTGGAGACGCTGCTCTTCAAAAGTTTGATTATAAACGACAATGGAAGACTCGCCTTCAGGAATTGCTTGGCATAAGTATTCCACCAATTCCCGTCGATGATCCCGATCGATCGGCGCAACATACTCCCAGTGCTCACAATTGTTCCTATCAAAATCCTTTGCTGGGCTCGTCAGTCGATGAACTGAAAACTGAAAAACACTCTGTTGGAAAGCTTTTTCCCCTTGGTAGCGCGGTAAAGGCGCGGGAAAGGCTTCGAAATCCAAGAAGTATAGCGGGTAGACCAATGTCGCTAATTTCGCCTTAAGCTTCTTCTTGTTTAGGAATAAAAACTTATTTTCCACACAATATCGTTGCATCAGATTCTTTTCGCGTTGGAGCCAAGAAATCGGCACATCCAGCATATGGACCATTCCTGAATTGATCATCTCATAAGTATCATGGAGCGGATCGGTCTTACTGGGCCCTTCACGGAAGCCCAAATGCTGTTGAAGATAGGCGAAAATCGAATTTTTCTTTGGCACGTGCATAAAACAATTCTCTATAAACGGGCACGCAGTAGTGGTGTTGCGTTGACAAGCGTTCTTGACTAAATCCACCGGAGAATCATCATCCAATTCAATATGGTTGATCATTCGGTATAAATCCGTTTCAATTCGTTGTTCAAACTGATCTGCCACAAAAGTCAGATCAAACAAAGACACAAATTCCGTTCCAGGTTTATTTTTATCTAAAACAGCGTCACTGTTGATCATTGCCACCAATAACTTGAAACGAGTTCTCGGATAATCCTTATGCAATAAATAATTATGAAATGCAATATCGTAGATCAGTCGGCCAGAAACTTCCCAGGGTGAACACAGTTGCATTAGTTTTCGCCAAAAATCGGTGGTAGCTAGCGAGTAATCTGCGGGAATCCGGATCTGATAAAACCCTTTTTCATCGGGATAAAAAAAAGCAACACGTTGTTTGGCATAAGAATATTTTTCTTGTAATAAAATGCGGCTGGATGCCGGTCGGACAAAATATATGTTGCGACTATCAGAACTGTCCGCCATAAAATCAACCCATCCAGATAGCGTCATATCGTCATTAAATTGAATCCGCAACTCTTTCTTCTCATTTACCAACCGACACCCGGATTGAATGATAGTATCTCGAACAAGCCCACGAAATTCATCGTGGTAATGACTCATGACTTGACGATAAAGCGGTTGTTGAAAATCGGGGGATGCTCCTTCGGTGTTTTGTTCAAAATGATGCAATTCATTTGGTCGTAGCCCAAATGACCATAGTTTTTCGTCATCATCGATAGAAATCAGTTGTGAGCGTCTTGCCAGCGCCGCAAATCGACGACAGCGGATGTGATTCAACAAATCGCGAGTTTTGACAATCATGGCAACGCTCCTTTCACTTATTT
>JAAYZB010000147.1 GCA_012515085.1 Acholeplasmataceae bacterium | reverse complement strand
GATCCTTGGAGAGGAATTGCGGTTGGATCCGTTAAAAATCACCAAGTTCAGCGATGAATCCACCATTCTTGTCGGGGTCGACAAGGATTGGCTGTGAGGAGGGCTAAACAATGAGAAAAGATATCGTTGTGATTGGTGGCGGACCCGCAGGACTCGCCGCAGCCATCAGTGCCTATGAATCCGGAAGTACGGACGTAATGATCATTGAGCGGGAACAGAGACTGGGTGGGATTTTAAATCAGTGCATCCATAACGGATTCGGACTTCATACTTTTAAACAAGAATTGACTGGCCCAGAGTATTCCGAACGCTATTTGAAACGCCTGAGCGAACTTCCTATCGATATCAAATTGGATACCATGGTGATAGATGTCACCCCCCAAAAAAAGGTGATTGCCATCAATTCCAGTGATGGCATTCTTGAAATTGAAGCCGGCGCAGTCATTCTCGCCATGGGTTGCCGAGAACGCCCGCGCGGCGCTTTGAATATTCCGGGATTTCGTCCGTCGGGAATTTTTTCTGCTGGAACCGCACAGAAGTTCGTCAATATCGACGGGTATATGCCAGGAAAGGAAATAGTCATTCTGGGGTCTGGCGATATTGGCCTCATTATGGCAAGACGCTTGACGTTAGAAGGTGCACACGTCAAAATGGTGTTGGAACTTCTCCCCTATTCAGGTGGCTTGAAGCGCAACATTGTACAATGTTTAAATGATTTTGCTATTCCTTTGAAACTCAGTCATACCGTCACTAGAATCCATGGAAAGGATCGCGTCACCGGTGTGACGATCGCTCAGGTGGACAGTGAGTTGAAACCAATTCGAAAGACGGAACAATATGTCGCATGCGACACATTGTTATTATCGGTCGGACTCATTCCGGAAAACGAACTGTCGCGAAAAGCCGGCGTTGCAATCAACCTGAAAACACAAGGACCGTTTGTATCGAACACCTTGGAAACATCGGTTCCTGGGATTTTTGCCTGTGGCAATGTCTTACATGTTCATGATTTGGTCGACTATGTCAGCGAGGAAGCGGAAATGGCTGGAAAATATGCGGCGGATTATGTCAAAAGCAACGAGTCTTCGGCGACAACCGTCAAAATCGAGACTCAACAGGGCGTGCGCTACAGCGTTCCCTCAACCGTCAATCCGGATTTGATCGACAAATTTCTTGTTATCCGTTTTCGGGTGACCGAGGTGTTTGAAAATCATATTGTGACCGTAGCGTTTGACGATCAAGTCTTGCAACAAAGGCAAAAGCGCATCTTGACTCCTGGTGAAATGGAACAAGTATTGTTGCCAAAGGCCTGGTTTCTCAAACACCCCGATTTGAAATCGATTCAGATTCGAATCGCGAAGGAGGAATCCCAATGAAAGACATCCGGGAAATCACTTGTATCAACTGTCCGCTGGGATGCACGCTCACTGTGGAGCTAGAAGCGAATGAGGTAATCAAGGTCACGGGATTTCAATGCCCGAGAGGAGAAAAGTACGCGAGAAAAGAAGTGTTGGATCCGCGTCGCTCCATCACCACAATTTTACCAGTCAGAGGTGGAGATTTGCCAATGGTATCGGTCAAAACCGATGGAGATATTCCCAAAACAAAGATCAAAGAGTTGATTTTGGCACTGAAGGGGATCGTTTTGGAAGCGCCGATCCAAGAAGGACAGGTGGTGGTGGCAGATGTTTGCCAGACTGGCGTGAACATTATTGCCACCAAAACAATTCAGAAACAAACGCCATGACGATCGGTTATTGTCAAGCAACTCCCGGAACTATCGCGATCCGCATGGAAGATGGCGAAGTGATTGGAATTGATTTTGTTCGTGAACCCTTCCCGGATATCCAATATGAAGCCAATCTCGATCTAAAAGAAGTTTTCCGCCAATTGCAGGCGTACTTTTCCGGCGAGAAGATTCGATTCACAGTTCCTATTCGCTTGAGAGGGACTCTGTTTCAACTCGATATTTATCGGATTTTACAAGACATACCATATGGCCAAGTAGTGTCTTATCAAGAACTGGCAAACAGGGCGGATCATCCGCGTTCTTGGCGTGCCGTCGGTTCGGCACTCAAGCATAATCCGTTACCCATTTTACTTCCCTGTCACCGGGTGATTCACCAGAATGGTACTATCGGAGCATATCAAGGCGGAACCAATTGGAAGCGGTGGCTATTGACACTCGAAGGACATTCGTTTTGACTCTATCGCCGATTCCCACCAAAAGGTACTTGACAAATTATCTGGCGCTCTCTATAATGTTATACGAGGTTAACAGTTGCGCCTGTTTTTTTTACAAACGATGTTAGACAAGGCTAACAAAATGGAGGATGGCCATGACTTTGATGGATGTTAGACCCGGGGTCAGTTGTGTTATTAAAAATATTTTCGTGAATAATTTAAGAAAGCGAATCATCGATATGGGGCTCACGACCGGAACGAAGGTGACGGTGAAAAAACTAGCGCCTCTCGGTGATCCGATGGAAATCCAAGTGCGCGGGTATCTGCTAACGATTCGAAAAGCAGAAGCCCGGATGATTGACGTGGAATTGTCCCACGAAGAGGCCGATCAATGAAAATTGCTTTGGTGGGAAATCCGAACAGCGGTAAGACCACGCTTTTTAACAACTTGACCGGTGCCAATCAATCGGTTGGCAATTGGCCGGGTGTCACCATTGAAAAAAAATCCGGGAAATTAAAGACAAAAGAGTTTGAAGCCGAAATCATTGATTTGCCCGGTATTTATTCACTGTCGACTATCTCCCTGGAAGAAGAAATCGCCAGTCGCTTTGTGTTGGAAAGAAATGCCGATCTCATCATCAACATCGTCGATGCATCCAATTTAGAACGAAATCTTTTTTTGACTTATCAGTTGCTCGATTCAGGAATTCCGATGGTGGTTGTGTTGAATTGCATGGATATCGTGGAAAAAAAGCTGCAAGCGATCGATGTCGGTTTACTCGCTGACACGTTGAAGGTGCCCGTCGTCGCAATTGCGGCTTCCAAACGACGAGGGATCGATGGGTTGATTCGATATTTGGCTTCTAAAGACTGGGAAGGCATCTCGCCAGTCGTGTCGTATCCCGAACCAATTGAATCGACCATCGCCGTCTTCAACGATTACTTCCAGGATCGATTTAAGGCAATCCGCTTTTTTGAAGACGGGTTAAAGTTGTTGGAACCTTTGAAATTGGACGCAAAAACCAATCTATTATTGACGGAGGCTTATCAAGCCGAAGCCAAGCGACACGATTTGGATTTCGATATGGTGATCCCGAATGAGCGCTACCGGCAAATCATTGATCTTTGTGAGAAAGTGACGACCAAGCCCAAAATTGCCACATCGGGAACCACGGAGAAGATCGATCGGGTGTTGACTCACCGAATTTTCGGATTACCATTATTTGGCTTGATTATGTTTTCTGTATTTTTCTTGGCGTTCGGACCGGTGGGCACATGGATCACCGATGGGTTTGTCGCTGGATTAAACTGGGTGTTTTCCCAAATGGCTAACGGGATTGAGTCACTCGGAATGGCTACATGGGTGTCAAGTCTAGTGACACAAGGTGTTTTTGGTGGTTTGGCAAGTGTGGTGAGTTTCTTACCTCAACTGGCTATCTTATTCTTGTTTCTGTCGATATTAGAGGATTCGGGATATATGGCTCGGGCAGCGTTCATCATGGATCGGGCGCTTCGCCGTTTTGGTTTGTCCGGAAAATCATTTATTCCAATGCTCTTAGGTTTTGGGTGCAGCGTTCCCGCCATCACCGCCACAAGAACGTTAGATAAAGAGGAGGACCGGAAACTGACCGCTATGGTGATCCCGTTTGTATCCTGCGGAGCCAAAGCGCCGATATATGGTGTTTTTGCCGGAGCGCTTTTCTTTTCCAACGCGTTTTTCATGGTGTTTATCATGTATTTGTTGGGATTGTTGGTCGCAATTTTATCTGCATTGCTTTTTAAAAAGACGATTTTGAAAAAAGCAAGCGCCAATTATATCATGGAACTTCCTGAATATCGGATGCCTTCTTTCAATAATACGTTTCGCCATACATGGGAGAGAGTCAAAGGTTTTTTGGTCAAAGCCGGGACAGTCTTATTGGTTGCTTTTATCATCATCTGGTTCTTTAGTTATTTTGGAGTGATTGATGGGGAGTTCCGTCTGTTGGATTCATCGGAAATCGGTCAGAGTCTGTTAGGGACCATCGGCCGATTCTTACTGCCACTATTTCAGCCGATCGGAATTGGTGATTGGCGGGGGATCGTCGCACTTCTGACTGGGATTGTCGCCAAGGAATCCGTCGTTGGGACGCTCGGAATTTTGTATGGGGTATCCGGTGATGCGATTCAAAACGGCGCATTGCTGTTTCAACCGATCCGCGAAGCGTTCACCCAGGCTTCCGCGACGGCCTTCATGGCGTTTGCCTTGTTGTCTACACCTTGCATCGCCGCGATCGCCGCGATGAAGAAAGAACTCAAAAGTTGGAAATGGCTAG
>JAAYZB010000146.1 GCA_012515085.1 Acholeplasmataceae bacterium | reverse complement strand
TTGTGACCTTTATATATAATATTATATAATATTTATATATAAATTACAACTCAAATTTGGCGTATTTGCTCGTTTTATTCATTCATTGGTGTCTGAGTTGAGAAAAAAGAAAAAAAGCGGTAGCGCCCGCTTTTTTCATTTCTTATAGAGGTTTTTTTCTCGGGTCAGTGCTTCGAGAAAGGACACCATTGTAAATAACCAGTGTCGATCTAAGCCGATGGTATCAAGAATGATGTGGATCTTGTTGTTCTTCAAAGCGAAACGAATAAACTTTGATAATTGGATTCCCGTTGAAAACAATTGGTCCCCGGCAATCCTTTGGGTGATCTCCTCGCTCAAAATCAATGTGACGTTGGTTTTGCGTTCCATGATTTTTTCGGCTTGGATTTTTTCGGATAATTTTTCAAACAATCGTTCCATCATGTATATTTCCAATTCCGGTTCATATCGTCCAAATCGATCTTTAAATTCATTCAACAGTTCGTTGATCTCCGCAGTCGTTTGAATGCGATCGATCTTCTTGTGCATCTCGATCTTGACAAAGTCATCTTCAATATAGGTTTCATCGATGTAACGCGACACGGTTGCTTTGACCGGAGGCAAGGTTTCTTTTTCAACGGGGGTCCCTTGTTGATCGCGGATTTCTTCTTCCAATATTTTCAAATAAAGGTCAATTCCCACAGAGTCGATGAATCCAGACTGTTCACTGCCGAGAACGTCTCCCGCCCCGCGGATCGATAAATCTCGGATAGCAATTTTAAATCCACTACCCAGTTCGGTAAATTCTTTGATGACTTTTAAACGTTTTTCGGCATCTTCGGTCAATTGTTTGTGCTTTTTATACATCAGAAACGCGTACGCGATCCGATCACTGCGACCGACACGCCCGCGAATTTGATAGAGTTGTGCCAATCCTAATTTATCCGCTTCGTGAATGATCAATGTATTGGCGTTCGGAATATCGATACCAGTTTCAATGATCGTTGTGGAGATTAAAACATCCAGTTTTTGATCGATAAATGCTTCAATGACAGATTCCAATGCGGTTTTTGACATTTGACCATGAGCGATCTCAATGCGAGCGTCTGGAACCAGATATTGGATTTTTCGGGCGATGGTATCAATGTCGTCGATACGATTATACAAATAGAACACTTGTCCTTTTCTTGCCAACTCGCGTTCAATAGCATCTTTGATGATGTGATCGTTTTGTTCCAATACATACGTCTGGATGGGATAGCGATTTTCGGGTGCGGTTTCTAAAAGACTCATGCTTTTGACTCCCATGATCGCCATCTGCATCGTCCTTGGAATCGGTGTTGCCGATAACGACAAGACATCCACGTTGACTTTCAGTTCTTTGATTCGTTCTTTGTGCTCAACACCGAAGCGTTGTTCCTCATCGACAATCAATAATCCCAAATCTCGAAATGTGACATCTTTGCTCAAAATGCGATGTGTGCCGATCAATATATCGATGGTCCCGTTTTTTAACCGTTCTAGCAAGTGTTGTTGTTGCTTTCTGGAGACAAAGCGGTTCAATAGCGCTACTTCTACTCCAAATTTAGCTAATCGGTCGGTAAACGTAAGGTAATGCTGCCGCGACAACACGGTAGTCGGCGCCAAATAAGCTACTTGTTTTTCGTTTAGTACCGCGCGAAAAGCCGCTCGGAGTGCCACTTCCGTTTTACCGAAACCGACATCCCCGCAGAGCAAGCGGTCCATTGGCCGCGGGAGTTCCATATCCGCCAGTATTTCTTGGATGGCGCGTGCTTGATCAACAGTTTCTTCATAAGGAAAATCGGCTGCCAATTCATTTTCCATATCGAGATAGGGTTGATAAGCGAAACCAGAGGCTTTTTCCCGTTGGCTATAGAGTTTGATCAAGCGGTCAGCCAAGTCTTTGACTTTGGCACGTACCCTTGCTTTGGTTCGATCCCAGTCCGTTCCACCCAATTTGCTGAGCCGGGGAAGAAACCCTTCACTTCCGGCATATTTCTGTATTTGTGAGATCGCTTCCAACGGAATATAAAGTTTGTCGCCATCGCGATATTCCAAATGGATATAATCGTTTTTGGTATTTCCTAGTTCAACCGTTTTAATATCCAGAAAACGACCGATCCCATAATCATAGTGAACAACATAATCCCCATGTTTCAAATCACTGATCGCGGTCAAGCGTTTGCTGTTCTCATAAACAGACACATATTGCCCTTTTCGTTTCGATATGGCTTTTTTTTGAAAAGCCGCATCCGTGATGACAATCAAATCGCCTGTTGATGTATAAAAGTCAAAGTACTCGTCGGAAATGATCAGATTGATTATCCCTTTTTCCAGTTCATCACTTGATTGAAGCAAGCGAAACGGAAGAACATTATCATTAAATACTTCAATCAGTTGATCCATTGATTTTTTTGTTGCTGTCGCTACTAAAATTGTTGTATCCCGGTATAAATGTTTGATTTCATGGATAAAAAGGGGTAAATTACCGTTAAAACGCAAAGGGTCTTCACCAAAAAGATGAAGTGTTTTGTCATATTTTGTGGTTGACTCACAGTAAAAATAATCGAAATGGATCTGTTGCTTCGGTAACAAACTCTCCAAAGAAGAGAAAAATGTGAATCCCAGTTTGGCATAATCCCCGGACTCCATGGTCCACTCTGAAAGATCATGGACTAACAGTTTGTATTGGTCGATCAGGCGCTCGTGATCAAAATAAAGTACCACTGCTTCGGGTAGAAAATCCAATAATCTGCTGTGCTCCCCCGGAAGAAAAGAAAGATATCGGTTCAAACGATCTAAATTTTCCCGGTTCGCAAGCGAATCAAGATCTTGGAAAATTTGGTTTTTTGCTGCCTCCGATATGGTTAACGAGTCGATTTTTTGTTGAACCACGGATTCAATATGATTCAACTCAAAATCGTCATAAAAAAATTCAGTCATTGGGTATATATCGAAATTATCGATGTGTTTTATTGAGCGTTGCGTCTCCACATCAAACGTCTTGATTGTGTCAATATCCTCATCAAACATATCACAGCGAATGGGTTGCGCCTCTCCCATAGGGAAGATATCGACAATGCCTCCACGTACACTAAAATCTCCCATTTTTTCAACGGTATACTCTCGAGAATAGCCAAACTCAACCAACCGTTTTACCAACATATCCATTTGAATCTTATCATTTGTAAAAAGGCTGATTTTGGCCTTTTTCCAGTCGTTTACCAATCTTAATGGCTTTAAAAAACCCGGAAGATGAGTGACCAATATCATGGGCTTTTTTTCCACCAGTGTAATCAATGTGTGAATGCGCTCGATTCGAAACTCCCACGAGGATACCAACATTTCCGTTGTGACAAATTCATCTTGCGGAAAGAAACAAACTTCACACTTTTTAAAGACAAGACTGAGTTTGTCATACAGCAGTTGTGCATGATATAAATTTGGTGCTACCAACACCAAAGGACGTTCTTTTTTATGAGTTAAAAGCAGCGCCAATACCAGTCCGTTCTCTTCGTTTGTATTTTGAATATGTATGGATTTTAAACCACTGTCAACCGCAGTAACGAAGTCATTGATTTCTGATTTTTTTAGTAGATGCGCTAATGCTTTTTTCATAGGCCACCTCACGTGCTTTTAGCGAGTCTCACAACTCGCCGGGGGTGTTACATTTTGTTTTTGAACAAATGATTGTCTATTTGTTCTTTTGAAGTCGATAAGCGAAAGTCAAAATCCATCGAGTCGGTAATAATCGTAAGAAGAAATGAACCACTTTCATTTGGATGCCAGGAATAATCAGCGCTTTTTCTTTTTCGATCCCTCTCACCGCAATTTTAGCTGCGCGAGATGCATCGATCCCTCGGCCTGTTTCACGACCGTGTGCGACTAAACCAAATTCAGTTTTCACCGGCCCAGGGCAAAGAGACAACACCCGAATCCGGCGCTTCTCTCGCCGCATTTCAAAGTCGATCGCTCGACTGAAATTGACGACAAACGCCTTGGAAGCGGCATACGTAGCCATTAACGGAGTCGGTAAGAATCCGGCCATGCTGGACACATTCAAAATGATTCCTTCTGAAAGAGTGTCCACAAACAGTCTTGTCAGTAAATGCACCGCGGATATATTCACCGCGATCATGGCTTGCTCTTTCACAAGCGACCCTTCATCAAACGGTCCAATCTGACCAAATCCGGCGTTATTAATGACGATAATGGGGTGATAATCAATTGTTTCCGCATGCAAACGAACACAATTTTCCATCACGGATAAATCGACATCTTTTACGATAACTTTGATCGAATATTCCGTTTCCAGTTTCTTTTTCAACGCTTCAAGTCGATCACGGCGTCTGGCAACTAAAATCAAATTAAGTTGCTTCTTCGCCAGCTCCTGGGCAATTTCTCGTCCAATTCCGCTAGACGCACCGGTAATGATCGCATAGGTGTTTGGCTCAAATTTTCCCATGGTTCTCCCTTGTTTGATTGCTGAATTTAGTATTATTATATCACGTTCTAATTTTAAATTCAGTGAATTCCGCGAGAAAAAAGATCGCTCAAGTTTCGAGCGACCCATTAAAGCGATTCATAGTCAAATCAAAATCCACATCGGAAATAAAATCATCAACTATTTGGTTGGTCAATGAAAACACGGTTTCCAATTCTTTTATCTCTTTTTTGGAAAAATCAGAGAGAACGTGTTCTTTCGGATCCATGTCCAAATCCCGATCAATTCCGATTCGGCAACGTTTGAACGTATCCGTTCCAAGTTGAGAAATGATCGATTTCAAACCGTTGTGTCCGCCTGATCCGCCTTTTTCTCGGAGCCGAAGTTTTCTCATCGGCAAATCGATGTCATCAGAAATCACCAAAATATGAGCGGGATCGATCTTAAAGAAATCACTCACTGCTTTGACCGAATTCCCGGATAGATTCATAAAGGTCTTCGGTTTCAAAAACAATGCGTGGCCAAGAATGGCGATCTCACCGAAAAATTTGCTTTCTTTGGCGAATTTCAACTTTTTCATCTGGGCGAAAGCATCGACACACATGTAGCCGATATTGTGTTTAGATTTGCTATATTTCCGCCCGGGGTTTCCCAACCCGACCACTAATTTATTCATGACTATTTCTGCTTTGGTTTGATAACGACATATCGATTTGGCTCTTCGCCTTCCGACTCGGTCGTCACATCGCGCCAATCGGACAATTTCGTATGGATCACCCGGCGTTCATAAGCGTTCATTTTGCCTAGTCTCGCCGATACTTTCGATTTGGCAACTTCTTTCGCGGTTTTGGTTGCCAAAATCTCTAACTGTTTCTTTCGCTGCGATTTATAGCC
>JAAYZB010000145.1 GCA_012515085.1 Acholeplasmataceae bacterium | reverse complement strand
GGCATTACCATCATCGCATCGGGGCCGCTCACATCGGAGCCATTGGCAGAGACGATCCGTCAACTGACCGGCTCAGACGCACTGTTTTTCTATGATGCCGTTGCCCCGATCATCGAAGTGGATTCCATTGACCGATCGATTGCCTATCCGATGAATCGTTATCAGAAAGGCGAAGGGGCTTATTTAAACTGTCCGATGACGCAAGCGGAGTATGAGCGATTTTACCACGCGTTGATCCATGCGGAATGTGTCGAGCAAAAAGAGTTTGAACTCACTTTGTTCGAAGGCTGTCTTCCCATCGAAGAGATGGCTCGAAGAGGAGAAAAGACCTTGTTATATGGTCCGTTAAAACCGGTTGGTTTGGCAAAACCGGGAGAAGCGCGGCCTTATGCTGTCTGTCAATTGAGACAAGATGACTTGGCCGGAAGTCTCTATAACCTTGTCGGATTTCAGACGCATCTGACTTTCTCCGCGCAAAAGCAAGTGATCCGGTTGATTCCGGGATTGGAAAATGCGGTGATCAGCCGCTATGGTGTGATGCATCGAAATACCTTTGTGAACGCACCCCTCGTATTAAAGGCTACCTACCAGCTTAAAACGAATCCACAGATATTCATTGCGGGGCAGTTGAGCGGGATCGAGGGTTATGTCGAATCGATCGGATCGGGACTGATTGCCGGAATCAATGCCGCGAGGATTGCCAGAGGAAGCGATCCCTTGATTTTTCCTCAGGCGAGCGCGCTCGGATCTCAGGCACACTATTTGGCCTCGGCCTCACCTCGTGATTTTCAGCCGCATAACGTCAATTTTGCTTTTTTTCCAGAATTAGAAAAAGAAAACGACAGAAAGATCGGAAAGAAAGAACGCCGATCGATCTTCGCGAGAAACAGTTTGAGTCTTTTAAAAAAAATGCAGGAGGAACACCAGTTTGACTGATCAGGAAATCGTTGATCGTTACCGTGATTATCTGACGGACTTGAAACAATATTCCATTAACACGATCACTGCCTATCTCGAGGACATCGAGACGCTTCGGCGGTTTTTAACTTTGGAAGAACTTGGAAGCTTGTATCATTTGTCCGACCGGATCGCCCGCTTTTATGTAAGTTATTTGTTTGAATCCTACAATCCTCGGTCGATCCGACGAAAAATCAGCAGCGTAAAAACCATGTATCAATGGCTGGTTTCTGACAAGTTATTGAAAACGAACCCTTTTTTGAACGTGACACTGCCCAAAGAAAAAAAACGACTTCCCAATTTCATCTATGAAGCAGAAATGCAGGGCTTTCTAGAAAAAATTGCGCTTGATTCCGAAACGGGGATCCGCAATGCGGCCCTATTTGAATTGCTTTATGGCGCGGGGCTTCGCGTCAGCGAGTTGACACAGATCAAAATCACGGATATCGACTTTCGGACTCGCGTGATCTTGATTCATGGAAAAGGCAAAAAAGACCGCTACGCCCCCATCCACGAATTTGCTCTGGAAAAAATTAAAGCGTATCTCAATCAGTCTCGGCCAAGTTTAAAAGCTCGTTCTTCGTCTCGAGACGATATGACATTATTTTTAAACTTTAAAGGAACGCCGCTGAGCACCAGAGGCGTTCGGGTGATTTTGAATGATGAATGTAATCGACAAGCCTCAAGCATGAAGCTGACACCACATGAGTTTCGCCATTCTTTTGCCACGCATTTACTAGACCACGGCGTCGATTTGAGAACGGTGCAAGAATTGCTGGGACACGCGAGTCTTTCAACCACACAGATATATACGAAAGTGTCACGAGAAAAATTGAAACAAGTGATGATGGATTGCCATCCTAGAGCCAAACGCCAATGAAAAAGTTATGGATCCTTTCGGTGGGGACAATCAAAGAAACTTATTTGACCTCGGGCATCGCCGAATATGCCAAACGTCTGAAGCCATATTTTGATTTAGAAATTGTGGAAGTCGCGGAAGAAACATGTAAAAAGAAGCCCTCTGAAGGCGACATATTGCAGATTCAGGCAGAAGAAGGAAAAAGATTGTTGGCCAAGATACCCGATAGGGCCTGGATCTATGTCTTGGATCAAGAGGGAACTCAACTGACCAGTCTGGAATTTTCTTCTTTGTTGGAAAAAAGCCTGACTTACCAAAACGAAGCGATTGCTTTTGTGATTGGCGGTTCTTGGGGGCTGTCGCAAGCGGTGAAAGAACGCGCCAAGAGCCGGTTGTCATTTTCTCGACTGACGTTTCCACATCAATTGATGCGGCTCATCTTTCTTGAACAACTCTATCGAGCGGTGTCGATTATCCACAACAGTGATTATCATAAATAAAAAGCATCCACGGCGGATGCTTTCTTATTGTCTGGCTATCTTTCGAATGATTATTTTCAAGATTTCCAGAGACTGTTCCATTTCCTGAATGGAGGCATATTCGAAGGGACCGTGATAATTGTGGCCCCCGGTTCCTAGGTTCGGACATGGAAGCCCTTGATAAGTCAAACGGGCGCCATCGGTGCCACCGCGAATCGGCTCGATGATAGGAGCAAGGCCGATTTCCGTGATGGCGTCGATTGCGATGTCGATCACCTCTTGATGATCTTCTAGTTTTTCTTTCATGTTGTAATAAGAGTCTGTGATCACTAAGTCGCACGTATTTTTTCCATATTTGCGGTTTAGAAATGCACTTGCAGAGAGAAAATCGGTTTTTTGTTTTTCGAAGAGGAGAGGGTCATGATTGCGGATGATATAAGACAACGTGGTTTTTTCCACGCGGCCTTCAATATTGTAGAGATGGTTGAATCCTTCATATTTTTCGGTAATTTCCGGACGGGCAAAACGGGGAAGATATTGATCGAATTCGTATGCCAGAGAAATAGCGTTCACCATTTTGTTTTTCGCGCTTCCGGGATGAACTGAAGCGCCAATAATAGTAACCGTCGCTTCCGCTGCATTGAAATTCTCAAAGGAGATTTCTCCCGCGGCTTCGCCGTCCAAGGTATAGCCAAAATCAGCAGATAGCTGGGAAGGATCGAGATATAATGTGCCATTTCCAACCTCTTCATCAGGCGTAAAAACGAGAATGATATCTCCGTGGGGATAAGTTGGATTTTCGGAGATGAATTCCGCCAATGCCATGATTTCGGCAACACCGGCTTTGTCATCCGCACCGAGAAGCGTTTGACCGTCTGTCACGATCAAATCGTGGCCGACATTGGCCAAGAGGTTGGGAAACACTTGCGGAGAGAGGAGAATCCCCTTTTCCGCATTTAAAATTATATCTTTTCCGTCATAGTCATACACGATTCTTGGTTTGATTTGGTCGCCACTCGCATCCGGCGATGTGTCCATATGGGCAATCAGAGCGACGTTCGGAACCTGAGAGGATACCGAAGCCGGAATTCGAGAGATAACATAGCCAAAATTATCGATCGATACCGAAAAACCAAGATCTTGAAGTTGTTTTTGCAGCAATTTGCCAAATTCCAGTTGAGAAGATGTCGATGGATAGGTTTTGGAATTAGGATCGGATTGCGTATTGATTTTGACATAATTCAGAAAATAATCAGCCACACGCATACATTTCACCTCATTAAACGAATTGTCTTAGTAGTATTATACCTTGAAATTTCTAATTTTTGAATACTAACCGGATCATCGGCTGCAAAAAAAGGTTTTGTAAAAAAACGACAGTGGTGTCTTGTGTTGTGTGCTATAATTATATGCTATAATGAAAGTGAAGCGGGTGAGGGAATGCTACAAATCAAATTTAATCGAAAAACGATTCGAGGAAGTTTGGCGAGACAACTTCTGAAACTGCTTCATAGGGTGAAAAACGTCCAGCAACGATCCCTTGTCAATTTCGGTCGATTGTATACCACCCATCTATCCGCTGATTTTGATTTTCCAAAAAACATCGAAGTGACAAAGGTGAAGACCGGAAATGCGTCGGTGGAAATTATTCAAAAAAAAGGGGACGACCACCGCTACCTGATTATCCAACTTCATGGGGGAGCGTATGTGTCTGGTTATAACGATACTTACCGGCGAAGTGCATTGAATTATTTGAAAATCACGCAAAAGACCAGTGTCATGTCGCTGGATTATCGTTTGGCTCCCAAAAATCCTTATCCGGCTGCCTTGGAAGATGCGGATGCCGCCTTCCAATATGCCATTCAACTTGGCTATTCTCCAGAGCGAATCATCTTGGTCGGCGATTCCGCTGGAGGCGGTCTCGCTTTGGCACTTGGACTATATCTCCGGGATCAGCAGAGAGAACTTCCAAAAGCCATCATCACCATGTCCGCCTGGACGGATTTGGCCGGTGAAGGTGAATCGTATCTGGTCAACGATACGCTAGATCCACTTCTTGGTGCGGGTACGGCTCCACTCGATAAGAAAGCGTACGCAAAACCCGAAATGTGGAAAGATCCCTATGTTTCCCCCGCTTATGGTGATTATCATAATTTTACACATTTAATGATGCATGTCGGAAGCTATGAGATTTTGGAATCCGACACGTTGACGGTGGCTAAAAAGGCATCGGATGCCGGAAACCCCGTGAAAGTAACGATTTATCGAGGAATGTTTCATGTGTTTCAATTGGCTTTTTCATTGATTCCCGAGGCCAAAAAAGCTTGGCAGGAAATCGATAATTTCATCGCCGAAATGTTCGGTTATGCCGATAAAAAGAAGAAAAGAGGACGTTAACCAGTGGGATCCGTACGCGGACAGAAACCCTGGTTTCCGTTAGATAATGCCGCGAAAATCTTTCCGGAAGTATCCAATCGTAAGGAAACCAATACGTTTCGTGTTCAAATCGAATTGAAAGAAGAAGTCGACCCAGAGACGTTACAGATAGCGGTCGATCATATTTTGGATCGTTTTCCAATGTTCAAAGTTCGTTTAAAAAGCGGCTTCTTTTGGCGCTATTTTGATCATAACAATAGTCCTTTCCAGATTGAACCATTACCAAACCAAGTCTGTGGTCAACTCAATCCGAAAGAAAATAACGGCTATCTTTTCAAAGTGTATTACCGGCATCAAATTATCGCGATTGAGATGTTTCATTCCCTTTCCGATGGAGCAGGCGCTTTTATGTTCCTAAAATCAGTAGTGTATCAATATTTGGTGGAAAAAGGGAATAAAATCACACCGGATAATCGCATCTTGACAAATGATAGTTTGCCCACGAGAGACGAATACGAAGACAGTTACCGAACGTATTACAATCATAAGAACCGAAAACACATTCCGGAAAAGAAAGCGTTCGGAATCAAAGGAACACCAATACCGGATAACTACGTCGGGCTGATCTCGGGGACGCTCGCAACAGATAAGATGCTGGAGCTTGCCCGACGCTACAATATGACGGTGACCGAATATTTGGCAGCACTGATGATGTGGAGCATTTATGTCACTAAAATTCAGTTTCGCGAACATTTGAAAGCGAATCAAAAACCGGTTAAAATCCTCATTCCTGTCAATCTCCGACGTCACTTTCCCTCGCAATCTTTACGTAATTTCACAAACTTTCTCAAAACAAACATGATGATGGCGAGAGAAAACATTACCTTTTCCGAGATTGTTGACACAGTTAAAAGCCAATTTGATGAAGGCATGAAAAAAAGCGAATTGATTCGGAAAATGAGTGAAAATGTTGCATTCGAGACCAACATCATTTTGCGGTCAACGCCGTTCTTTCTGAAAAAATTTCTCTTGAAGATCGGTTATCAAATGTTGGGACTCTCGCTCAACACGATGAGTCTCACCAATGTTGGCAAAGTAGATTTGCCGGAATCGATGAGACCCTATATCGATAATGTGTCCGCCGCCGTCTACTCAGGTAAATTTAACACAGTCAATTGCGCCATTGTCTCTTTTGGCGGTAAATTTAAAATTACTTTTACTCGCTCGATCATCGAAACCACGATCGAACGGGAATTCTTCCGCCATTTTACAGAACTGGGAATGGCGGTTGAAATTGAAAGTAATTATGTGGAGGAATACTGATGAAACACTGCAATATCTGTCACGTCGATATCAAGACGAACCAAAAATACTGCCCACTATGCCATCAAGTATTGGAAGGAGAAGCCGATCCGGAATATAAGGAATTATATCCGGAATACGTTCCGTTAAGGCGGGAAGTGTTGCCCTTGACAAAGAAAGTCATTTTATTTATGACACTGGTCTCTGTGTTGGTGCTGCTCGCCGTTAATCTGCTCACTTGGGATGGCACATTCTGGAGTTTGATTCCCATTGGCGGAAT
>JAAYZB010000144.1 GCA_012515085.1 Acholeplasmataceae bacterium | reverse complement strand
GGTTCTTGACTATACCGAGTATCTCCGCCGATACGCAAGCCTTTTCGTTGCCCTAAGGTATAATTCATCAAGCCGTCATGACGACCGATGATCACCCGATTCAGGGTGACGATGTTTCCAGGTTTGGCCGGCAGATAATTGCTTAAAAACTGAGAAAAACGCCGTTCGCCAATGAAACAAATTCCAGTGGAATCTTTTTTCTTTGCTGTCGCCAATCCGTAAGATACGGCCAATTTCCGAACTTCTGCTTTTGTCAGGTGTCCAACCGGAAACAACGTATCTTTCAGCTGCTCTTGTGTGAGCTGACACAGAAAATAGGTTTGATCTTTATTCGCATCCACCCCGCGAAGTAATTCCACTTTTTCATTCGTCCGAGTTCGGGCAAAATGACCCATCGCGATCTTGTCTGCACCGAGCGATCGAGCAATGTCGATAAAAGCTTGAAATTTTATGTATTTATTACAGAGAATATCTGGATTGGGGGTTCTTCCTTTGGCGAGTTCATCCAAAAAAAACCGGAAGACGTCATCCCAGTATTCTTGGATAAAGTCATGCCGGATCAAGCGAATGTCGAGTTGGTCGGCAACACGCTTCGCATCAAGATAATCTTGTTCTTGTGGGCAGATGGCTTCTGGCGAATTGGGATTGCCCAATTGATCATTATTGAGGGCAGAATCCCAATTACGCATAAAACAGCCTTCTACTTCATATCCTTGTTGCTTGAGTAACAAGGCGGCTACACTGGAATCCACACCACCGCTCAACCCAATGAATACTTTCATCTTCAATCACCGCTTGACGTCGGCAGGCATTCGGAAATCGCTTCTGGGCGACAAGGAGATGTCTAAGATTTTCGGAGAATCCGGACTGGCTTGTCGCTTGAATTGTTGCGAATAGAACCGTTGGAAAAAATTCTTTGTATAATCGATAATTTCCGATTCTTTTAAGGGAAACGCTTTTTGAAGGAGAAAACGAATTCGGGTTTCAGTATCACCACAAACCAAAAAACGATACAAGATGAAATCATTGATTTCGTATTTTCCTAAAACGGCTTCCGTCGATTGCGCTTTTTTCAGTTCGGGCGTGATCGGGGTGTTGAGAATATCCGTCAGACAATCACGAAGTGACAATTCCTGATCCACTTCCGCGTGAGTCTGGATCATAAAGCGAACCACCGTTTTTGGAATTCCGGCGTTGACATTGTACATACTCATCTGATCGCCGTTATAGGTAGACCAACCGAGGGCGATTTCCGACAGATCGCCGGTACCGAGCACTAGTCCATGATGTTTGTTTGCCAAATTCATCAACACCATCGTTCTTGCCCTGGCTTGTGTATTCTCATAGGTGGTGTCTTCGGTTGTTTGATCATGTCCAATCAATTCCAGATGATCTAATATATGGTTTTTTAGATCGATTTCCTGATGAGTGACATTCAGAGAATTGATCAACGTATTGGCATTTTTATGAGTCCTTGCGCTGGTTGCCAACCCTGGCATCGTTACGGCGAGGATTCCTTTGCGATCAAGCGATAGAAAATCAAATGTTTGGACGGCTACCAACAGAGCCAGAGCGGAATCCAAACCGCCAGAGACACCAATCACCAACTGTTTAAGACCCAGATGTCTTAGCCTTTTCGCCAACGCAAATTCTTGGATTGCGGCTATTTTTCGAAAGTGGTTCAAACAGTCGGTTTTCGGGACAAACGGTTCGGGATCCAGTTTGCGTGTGAACTCGAAATCCGGACTTTCCGGAAGCAAGATTGGAACTTCGCGATAGACATAGCGGTATTTATAGAGCGAATCCCGAAAAGAGGAATTATTGCGTCGATCATGTTGGTTTTTGAGGATATCAAGATCAGCATACAAGATTTCGGTTTCCAACGAAAACTCATTCGACTCCGCACACAGAATTCCATTTTCCGCTACGATGTTATGCCCCGAAAAGACGGTTTCGCTAGTTGATTCTGATGCGCCTGCGGAACAGTAAAGATATATGCCACAGTTTTTTCGTGAATGTTCCAACACGGCATTTCTCCGAATGGAATCTTTTCGCAATGTCTCGTTGGAGGCACTCAAGTTGATAATGACATTTGCGCCGTTCACACTCATCAAGTTGCCAGGTGTGATCGTTGCCCACATGTCTTCACAAATTTCGATACCAAAACGAATGTCGCCACAAGAAAAAATCAGATTACCAAAAGGCACAATTTGCCCCATCAGTTTGACTTCTTTTAATTGATCGATCACATCGAAGCCGGATTTAAACCAGCGACGATCATAGTATTCCTTGGTACTTGGAAGGTACATTTTGGGAATAGCTCCCAGAATGTGATCCTTTTGAATTACAATGGCACAATTTAAAACCATTTCTTCGACGCTGACTGGTATCCCGCATATCACAATTCCGGGGTATTGATTTTTGTTGAGAAATGTGTGAAGAGCAGCATCAATATCGTCAAAAAGCGATTTGTGGAAAAACAAATCACTGCATGTATAACCCGGGATTCCCAGTTCGGGAAACACCGCGATGGCACTCGGATTGTCCTTCAAGGCTAAAAGCATTTCTTGAACGTTGAATTGTGGGTTGCCGACTTCCAGCTTGGGAGATATCAGACTGACTTTCACAAACCCGTTTTTTATCATGATAGACCTCGATAGATTGCGTACAATTCGATATATTCATAAACTTCCGGCGTCGTGAGTTCTGGCGTCGGTTTTTCCCGAAACTCAGTCGATGATATTGGCATATCAAAATCGGGGAGAATGATAAATTGGTCAAGATAGTCCTTTAAGAAGGGATCGGACGCAATCCAGTCTCTTAAACTGGTTTGATGCCGATTCACCACTACGAATTTGAACTCAGCCAGTAAACTTTTCGCATTGATCCACTTTTGTAATTTTGGCAAATTATCGGCTCCAATCAAAAAAGCCAATTCTTCATTCGGGTATTTTTCTTGAAATCGCAACAAGCTTTGATACGTGCCGCGATAGTCTGAATCCTCAAATTCCATCGTTGAAACCATAACATCCGGCAGTCCTTGAGTCAGCAACGATAACATCTGATAACGATGGTGATTGCTCGCAAGCGAGCGTTTGGTATAATGCGAGCTGACTGGTAGATAAATAAAAAGCCGGCAGTCAAGATGATGCTTCACATGATGATAAATCGCCAAATGGGCTTTCGTTGGTGGGTTGAATGCCCCGCCAAAAATAACGATCATAAGCTCATCTCCTTCCGGTTCAGATTGCTTTTATTTTACCATATAAATGTTGGAAATAAAAGACATTATCATTTTCATCCTATGATATAATGGGCTAGGGTGATAATATGAATAAATCAATCAAGTATGTCTTCGATTTTGCGAAACAGATTCTCGCAATCCCGTCTCCGAGCGGCTATTGTCAGACGATAATTGAATTC
>JAAYZB010000143.1 GCA_012515085.1 Acholeplasmataceae bacterium | reverse complement strand
TTGGTTATCGTGGCCACCCAAGACAACCAGTTGGCAGAAAGATATGGAGACCGGATCATTCATTTGGAGAACGGCTGTCTTGTGTCAGATACAAAAAAAACGTCAATAGAAGAACCACCGATCGCTCCTATAGAATCCGCACCCCTCATCAAGCATCCATCGGGAATGTGTCACATCGTCGATTTTTTCCGCTTGGTATTTGGTAATTTGGGGCGGATGTTGGGTCATGCGTTGGTAATGCTTGTCATAATGGCGATGTCGATGACAATCATTGAAAGCACGGCGGCGATCATTGACTATGATTCTTTTTCTGCCTATCAACAGTTGGTGGATCGCAATGAAGAATATCTGATTCAGATTACGCAATACTTGGATCAGCGGGTTGTTTATCCGTACGGAGTCCAATTTTATCGAGGACCAGATCCGGAAGAAAATTATCTGAATGACAAAAAAAAGATATCTGAGAAGATCAAGTACCGCATTCCGGTGTATGCCGCATATTTCTACAATCGAACTTTTGAAGATTTCTTTCTACTTGATCAAACATATCTTTCCGGCCAAGCCGAAAATTATGATGAAGCGATGCATTTTACAGATATCCTCATCGTCGATGATTTTATCCAGTTTTATCAGCCCCTTCGGTATGGAACGACACCCAAGCTCGCTAATGAGGTGTTGATCTATGATTATATGGCTGAGCGGCTATTGGAAATCGGGGTGATTCCGGAAGCGGATGCCATGAGTGATCTGATCGGATTCACAATGACTGATCGTGATACGGGATTCGCATTCACCATTTCGGGAATCATCAAAAGCCGCTATAGTCAACACCGGTCGCTTGCCGAGTCCGATCCCGCATATGACTTTGCGAGCGAATACCTCGCTCAAAGGCAATCGGTCGTCGCTTCGCCAGCTTTTTTGGATGCAATAAAAACAAGCGAAGCCTTTTTGTCTATCCTCGGGGTGAATATCACGACTAATGGGGAAACAACGACGGATTCTGAATATCGAAAGCTTGAATTCGTGTCCGATTTGGATGAATTCAATATCATTGGTGATGTTTTAGGTAAGGTGACGAACGAATACATATTGATATCCGATTATCAATTGGCTGAACTGCTTGATGTCCCGCGTGCATCGATTACTTCTGAGTTCATCAATACATTAGACATTCATCTAGGAATCGATTATTACCAATACAATAAAAGTACTGATCGTTCGCGTCCAACAAGGTCCGCCGGTCGCCCTTTCATCGTCTATCAAGCGGAGTCGCTTGATTCGGACACACTTCAATATTTGCGCCAGGATGATGAGTCGATGTTTTTTGCGAATGGGGAGTTTCGGGGCATGTTTTTGTCGCTTTCTGCCAACAAAACCGTCAATAAAAAAGTATACGCGTTGTTTCAATGGCCCAAGGCGTCCGATCCGTTTTATGATCGATTTACAAACTATATCCGCGCAGGATATGCAGAATATACGCCTTACCGGCACACCATACTTTCTATCAACACCACACAAGACAATTGGGTGAAACTGGGGAAGTGGTTCGCCGCATTGGCTTTGTTATTGACAGTGACCGGAGTGATCGCCGGATCGATTGGATCCATCCGACGAAACCGGCATCATATCAAAGTGCTGAAGTCTTTTGGAATTTCTAATGTCACGTTGACATTGATTCTTTTTGTGGATGTACTGATAGTATTGGGACTGGCCTTCGCGGTGTCATATTTTTTGGCAACACTGCCGATTGAAGCGCTAAATGAACATTTTTTGAATATCTATAATTTTGAACTGGTATCCATCAAACTAGCATCAGCCCATTATTGGCAAGCATTGATCATCACTTCCGCTTTTGCACTGTTACTGCCAGTGGTGGCAATCGCGATCGCCATGGCGAAAGTGCCTCTTCGGACAGTGTCCAAGGTCAAGTCATAACAGCAATTAAAAGGGATGGAGTGTCAAAGAAGGCTTGAAAATGATATAATCATAACAACACAGCCGGGGGAGGGATCCGATGAAACGATTATTGATCGATGTGCTGATTGGACTGGCTGTCGGCATGGGCGTTTGGTTGATGCAAAAGGCAATGCTTGCTTTTTTATCAGTTGGAGTCGATAGTCACGCGGATCATTGGTTTAAGCTTTATAATATCGCCTTTTTGGTTGCCGGAATCATCGCCGGATGTTTCGGATTTATCTTGGGCATCTTTGAGAAAATCAATCCCGCCAAAGCGGGAATGATTTCTGGTTTCATCTGGGCAATCATGACTTTTCTCGTTTTTTTGGTGATCGGGCTAATCAATCGATCCACAAATACCGTTTTCAGCGCCTATGGATTCTATGTCGCCATCGGGTTGACATTCATAGGTCCGCTTTTATATTCTTGGGGGTTGAAAGGACGCGGCCATAAGTGAGAAAAAGAGAAGCGTCTGAACCGATGTTTTCATTGAAAAAAGGTGTGGATAACCTGAAGACCGTATTGGCAGGGATGGACCAAAACGACTTATTGTTGCTTGTGGCAGAAAGTGCCGAGCGAGGACTAAAAAATTTCGAGAAATATTATCCAAACGATTCTCGTCCGAAGGATGCCATTCGCGCCACCCTTGATTATCAGAAAGGAACCATCAAGATGAGCGATTGCCGCAAAGCGGCATTCTTGGCACATCAAGCCGCCCGAAATGCAACAATACCAGAAGCGCAATATGCAGCGAGGGCCTGCGGTCACGCCGCAGCGACGGCACATACAAAAGGTCACGCCCCGATCGCGCTCGCCTATTCCATAAAAGCATCCGGGGATGTCGTTAGAGAAGAAGAGTGGCAATTAGAACGTGTAAAAGCCATCATTCAACGAAAAAATGCGTAGACCGGCATATTGGAATGCGGTTTTTTCTTTTGGTGTATCGTTTCCTTGAACAGCAATTGTATCAGCATAATAGACGCTATGAAATTGAGACGAAAAATCCCGTTAGAGATATCAGGGAATGATTGTATTTTGCCAAATAATTTGATACACTTTGGATAGAAAATATTGTTTTTTTTCGCGACAATCACGCTTTTTAGGAGGAAGCTTATGACGAATGGATTGATGCAATTTATCCATAATCTACCTGCTGTTTCGGCAACCGAAGTCGCAGGTGTTTATCCATACTCAATTAATCAAGCGGGATCACTCACGGTTTTCATGATTAAGGATGATACGGAAGATAAGCTCGTCCTTGTCGGCGAAGGTGGATCTGACTTTCAAGGTCAACCGATCAATGGATTGGATAAGCCGGTTCGGATCTCTGCTCTCAATTCGCTAAATGCCCAAGCGTTAAGACACCATTTTCCTTTTACCGCGCCAACCAGGGTGTTGCGCCAGGATCGCTCTTTCGGTGTTGGCGATCGCCTTGGAATTGCAACGCCCGGCCATATCCGGGCTTTTCGAAATCAAGATGTTTATCCCGTTTTTGCCCAACAATCCATTCGTGAATTGACACTGACAAAGCGATCCTTTGAAGATGTGTTAAATCAAGTGACTTTTGCGGTTTTTCGGGAAGGATATAAAAAAGGATATGGAGCAGATGGCGATCATCTAAAAAAAGTTGAGGATATTGAAGTTGCATTGAAACTGGGGTTTTCGATGATCACACTGGATTGCAGCGACTATATCGATAATCAAGTCGGCAATATGACCGATCAGGAAGTGGATCGAGAAATCCAGTTGGATGAAGATCTTATCAAACGCTATCTTCATCGGACATTTCAGATCGAAGACGTAACGTTCACCTATGATGAGATCTCGCTGAAACGCATCGTCCTCATTTATGGAAAAGCCATTGATTTTACCAAAACAGTTTTCCACCAGTTTTTCATCGATTCCCAAGCAAATGCGGATTTTGAATTGTCCATCGATGAAACCATGACACCGACAACCCCTTTGGAACATTATTTTGTGGCCAGTGAGTTGGTACACCAGCAAGTCGAGATCGCCACATTGGCACCGCGATTTTGCGGTGAGTTTCAAAAAGGGATTGATTATATTGGCGATTTAAACCAGTTTGAACAAGAATTAAAAGTCCATGCGGCGATTGCTCGCCATTTCCATTATAAATTGTCGATCCATTCGGGATCGGATAAGTTTTCGGTTTTCCCCCTGATCGGCCGCATCACTCGAGGCCGTTATCATGTGAAAACCGCAGGAACCAATTGGCTGGAAGCGATGCGCGCGGTGGCACTCATCGATCCCGCGCTGTATCGGGAGATTCACGACTATGCCCTATCGGTTTTTCAGGATGCCAGACAATATTATCATGTGACGACCGATCTCACCCGAATTCCGGACATCTCGACTTTGAAAGATTCCGAGCTTCCGGCCTTATTTAATTTAAATGAAGCCAGACAATTGATCCATATTACCTATGGCCTGATTTTGAATGCGCAAAATACCGATGGCAGCGATCGGTTCCGAACCAAATTGTATCAATTGTGGAACGAATTTCAGGATACCTATGCCAAAATGCTCGAAAAGCACATCGGTAAACATTTAACGTTGTTAAAAGCTTAGATCCAATCAATTATCAGCGATTTTTGAGGAGGTTTTTCTATGACGTTTCGCGAACATGCTCGTTATGCCATTCTGGTTCCCTCCAGTATGGGAGTCCGAATCACTCCGAATGACCGGCAACCCGTCCATATTTCCACGGGTTTTCACATGCAGGCAACCAGCGCTGAGACCAATGTGATCAGTATTTCCGCAGCACTGGGGTTGAAGGTCAAAGTATTGACCAAGTTTGTAAAAATGAGCCCGATCGCTCAATTTATCAAAAACGACTTAAGACGTCGCGGCATTGAATTCGAAGGCAAAGAGATTCCCCAAGGGGGACCGTGGGGCTATCGACATCAATTCAACATCGCTGATTCCGGATATGGACTTCGGGCACCGCAAGTGCAAAACGACCGGGCTGGTGAAGTCGGCAAGACACTCAACATTCAAGATTTTGATTTGGATCGACTGTTCCAGCGTGAAGGAGTGGCGTTGTTGCATCTGTCCGGTCTGATTGCGGCACTAAGCCCGAATACTGGGGCGTTTTGTTTGGAACTTGCCCGGAAAGCGAAACAGTCAGGAACGAAGATATCCTTTGATTTGAATTATCGGGCATCTTTTTGGGAAGAAAGACAATCCGAATTGAGACAACTGTTTACCGAGTTGGCAGGATGCGCCGATTTTCTCATCGGCAATGAAGAGGATTTTCAATTGGCGCTTGGGCTGACGGGACCGGCTTCTGGGGGAAAGAATTTATTGGATCAGACCGCAAATTTCAAAGAGATGATTTTGAAAGCCAAACAAGCGTATCCGAAAGTCGAGTTATTTGCCACGACATTGCGAGAAGTGGTGAATGCCAATGAACATCTGTGGGGTGCCATCATGCTGGCAGACGATCAGTGGATCCAAATCGAGCCAAGATTGATCCAGGTGATGGATCGGATCGGTGGTGGCGATGGGTTTGTCGGAGGGCTGCTCTATGGACTGCTCAAAGGATATTCATTGACGGAAAGCCTCCAACTCGCTTGGGCAAGCGGGGCGTATGTCGTCACCTTGCTCGATGATTTTGGATTGCCGTTGAATGAAGAACAACTTTGGCGAATTTATGAAGGCAATGCTCGTGTCAAACGCTAAAAGATATTATTTTTCGGAGGAAAGTCGGATATGAAAAAAGCGGATATCGGCGTTGTGGGATTGGCGGTGATGGGGGCCAATCTGGTCTTGAATATGGAATCCAAAGGGTTTTGTGTTGCGGTATACAACCGCGATCCGAGACGAGTGGAACATTTCCGGGACAATCAGGCAAAGGGGAAAAATATCCTCTTTGCATTTTCGCTCAACGAATTGATCGATCAGCTGAAAAAACCACGAAAAGTCATGTTGATGATCAAAGCCGGTGATCCCGTGGATCAAGTGATTGAGCAACTTTTACCAATCATGGAGAAAGGCGACGTTATCATCGATGGTGGGAATTCCCATTTTCCGGATACCATAAGACGCACGGACTATGTTGAAAGCAAAGGACTTCTTTATGTTGGGTCCGGTGTTTCCGGCGGTGAAGAAGGCGCGTTGCTTGGTCCTTCACTGATGCCGGGGGGATCGAAAGCCGCATGGAAGCTGATCCAACCGATCTTTCAGGCCATCGCCGCGAAAGTGGAAGATGGCTCGGCTTGTTGCGACTGGGTCGGCGAAGGCGGCGCCGGGCATTTTGTCAAAATGGTACATAACGGAATTGAATATGGCGACATTCAACTGATTTGTGAAGCATATCACATCATGCGAGAACTTCTAGGCATGAGTGCGGATGAAATGCATGAAGTATTCAAGGCTTGGAACAAAACGGAACTTGATAGTTATCTCATTGAGATCACAGCGGAGATACTGGCGTTTAAAGATAGCGATGGGTTGCCATTGGTCGACAAAATCAAAGATACCGCCGGACAAAAAGGAACGGGCAAATGGACCGGGATCGCTTCCATGGAAGAAGGGGTTCCTTTGACCTTGATCGGCGAAGCCGTTTATGCGAGATGCTTATCCGCGATGAAAGCCGAAAGAGTGGTTGCGAGTCAGACATACAAAATGAACAAGCCCGTCTTTGATCAGAATAAAAAAACGTTCATTGAAGCGATCCGCAAAGCACTGTATGCGTCCAAGATTATATCTTATGCCCAAGGCTACACCTTGATGAAAGCCGCCGCAAGCACCTATGGGTGGAATTTGAATTATGGTGGGATCGCGCTCATGTGGCGAGGCGGTTGTATCATCCGGTCGGTGTTCCTTGGCAAAATCAAAGAGGCCTTTGACAACAAACCAACCTTAGCCAATTTATTGCTGGATCCCTATTTCAAAAAGACAATCGAAAGCTTGCAGGAAAGTTGGCGAGAAGTCGTCTCAACCGCCATCCGTCAAGCCATTCCTGTTCCGGCGATGGCAGCCGCGCTCACGTATTTCGATGGCTATAAAACAGCGAATTTACCAGCTAACTTATTGCAGGCTCAGCGAGATTATTTCGGTGCGCACACATATGAACGCCTCGATCATCCGCAAGGTGAATTTTTCCATACCAACTGGACTGGACGCGGCGGGGATACTGCTTCGACCACGTATAACGTATAAGTAAATTTAAGAAGTGAGGGGAGAAAATGAAATTGACCGCGTTTCCCGATTTGACCGGAAAGGTCGTGGTGATCACCGGTGGCGCCGGTGTTCTTTGCAGCGCGTTTGCGAAAGCGATCGCTGCTTGCGGGGCCAAAGTGACTATTTTAGATCGATCACTGGAGAGAGCGAAAACCTTGGCGAAAGAAATCCAAGCCGAAGGTCATGAGGCTTTTGGGGTTTATGTGGATGTTTTGAACAAAAACGCAATCGAAGAAGCTCACCAAACCGTCTTGCAACACTATGGCAAGTGCGATATTTTGATCAACGGTGCTGGCGGAAATAGTCCTCAAGCGACCACCGATGAAGAATTCTTCAATCCGGCAACTTATGGCAAGGAAGGCCATAAAAGCTTTTTTGATTTGGACCCCGAAGGGTTTGGCCTCGTATTCGGGCTCAACTTTACCGGAACGTTGTTGCCAACGCAATGTTTTGCCCGGGATATGGTCGACAAACCCGGATCGGTCATTTTGAATATCAGTTCCATGAACGCGTTTTCCCCTTTGACAAAAATACCCGCATATAGCGCCGCCAAAGCAGCTATCTCCAATTTTACCCAATGGCTCGCAGTGCATTTCGCCAAAAGCGGCATCCGGGTGAACGCGATCGCACCGGGATTCTTCTCGACCGCTCAAAATGAAGCACTGCTTTGGAATTCCGACGGAACCCCGACGATTCGGTCACATAAAATATTGAATCAGACACCAATGGGTCGCTTCGGTCAACCGGAGGAACTGCTCGGGAGCGTCCTCTGGCTCATCGATAATGATGCCAGCGGCTTTGTCACCGGAGTCGTAGTGCCAATCGACGGTGGATTCTCCGCATATTCCGGAGTTTGATCCATGAGTATTCTCTTGAAAGCAACATCAAGGAGCGGACTCTCGGATCAAACGATTCAACAGGCAATCCAACAATCACTTGCGGAGAAATCATATCGAAAAGTCTTATTGATCCCCCCCGATGTCACCCGCTATCATTCGAAAGCGGGTTTTATTGCCGGGTGTTATTATGAGTGTTTAAAAGAGACGGCAATCGTTGACGTGATGCCGGCACTCGGAACGCATGTGCCGATGACACGGGCAGAATTTACCGATATGTACCCGAAAATCCCGTATGAGCGGATGTTGATCCATCGCTGGAAAACCGATACGATTCATATCGGGGATGTCCCGGGGAGCCTGATTTTTAAATGGACAGAAGGGGTGGAAAGCGAACCCCTTGTTTGTGAAGTCAATCGGTTATTGCTCGATCCTTCCTATGATCTCATTGTTTCGATCGGCCAAGTCGTTCCTCATGAAGTCATCGGAATGGCGAACTATACCAAAAATATCTTAGTGGGTTGTGGCGGGAGTCAAACGATCCACCGCTCTCACATGATCGGTGCGCTTTTCGGTATGGAAAGGATGATGGGGAAAGATCATACGCCGGTTCGAGAAGCATTGGATTATGGGGTGGGTCATTTTTTGAAAGACCGACCGATCGAATATGCACTCACGGTGACCACCGCACCTCAAGGCGAGACCATCACCCACGGGTTATTTATTGGCAGAGACCGTGATGGTTTCGAAGCAGCCGTCGCGCTTGCCCAAGAAAAGAACCTCAATTTCCTTGATCGAGGAATCCATACCTGTGTCGTATATCTCGATCCCAAAGAATTCAAAACGACTTGGCTGGGAAACAAAGCGATCTATCGGACACGGATGGCGATCAACGAAGGCGGAAGACTGATCGTGCTTGCGCCAGGGGTTCATCAATTTGGTGAAGATGAGGCGATTGACCATTTGATCCGAAAATATGGATATCGCGGACGCGATCAAGTCATCCGCTGGTATCAGAGCGAACCGGATCTGAAACAAAACATGGCCACCGCCGCCCATTTGATCCACGGATCAACTGAGGGGCGCTTTGAAGTCGTCTATGCGGCGGGGAAAATGTCGCCTCAAGAAGTCGAAAGTGTTGGCTATACCTCTGGTGATTACCAAGAGTTGATAAAAAAATATCCGATTGAACAATTAAAATCAGGATGGAACCAGCTGACAACAGGCGAAGAAATCTTTTATATTCCCAATCCGGCACTCGGGTTGTGGATCGATCGCAATCGGTTTTAAAGCGACTTTGACAATAAACGGTTGGGCGCATGTTCTTTTAAGAGCCTTGCCGTTTTTTTAATTAATAAACCAGTGTTATAGTACCAATTCTCGGATTTTGTAATGATAAAAACAGGAAAGTTGGATATAATATAAGAAGGGTGGATAGAAAGGGAGAAAAGACCAATGGTAGAATACAAAGTCCTAGATTGCAAGAATGCAAACGAAGCCGAAACGATAATGAACAACCTCGCGAAAACAGGTTGGAAGGTCATCTCGGTCATTCCCTGGGCGGCGATGACTAGCCGAATCATCGTTACGCTGGAAAAAAACGTCGGCTAGCTGCCAGTATTCTTGGCTTGTGAGAGTTTTAGGAGGAAAAGATGACGCAAAACCGCATCGTTCCCTATTTTTTGGATTCAAAAAGCCGCGATACTTTTTTGATTTTTCCGGGAGGGGCTTACCAAAGAACATCACCCCGGGAAGCCACTCCCGTTGCCCGGAGGGTGAACCAGATCAAGAAACACGCCGCGGTATATGAATATCGCCGGGAGTTGATACGCTATCCAGAAATATTGGATGATGCGATCGAGCAAATCTCTGGCTTCATGAAAGACTCAAGAATTCGGCGACTGTTCCTCATGGGATTTTCAGCGGGGGGGCATTTAGCGCTTCTTGTCATGGAAACCCAACCCGCCTGGTTTCGTGGCGGTATCCTCGCTTATCCGGTCGTGACCGGAAAAGCGGATTTCTGTCATGCCCCCTCGATCAACAATCTCTTGGGTGATGATTGTTCGAATGAGCGGCGTGAAGAAATTTCTTTAGAAGATCACGTGCCAGACAATTGTCCGCCCATGTTTCTCTTTCATACCGTTGATGACGGAGTGGTCCCAATCGAAAACAGTCTATTCTTGATCCAGTCACTAAGAAAGAAAAACATACCGGTGGAAGCCCATCTCTATCCACACGGACAGCACGGGGTGTCTCTCGCCGATGAAAGCACGGCGTTTACGGATAAAAACCCCAAGGAGTTCGCCAAAGAAAATCAGCATTTGTCCGGGTGGTTTGATCTCATGATCGCCTGGCTTGACACCATTCAATAAAGGGTTCATCAAAGGAGGATCGAGGGATGTTTTACGAAAAAAAATATTTGGAACTTTTAAGCCGCGAGTTTCCGACGGTTCAACTCGCAAGCAGCGAGTTAATCAATTTGAGTGCCATCTTGAATTTGCCCAAAGGCACCGAAATATTCATCACCGATATCCATGGGGAATACGATGCGTTCAATCATTATCTGAAAAACGCATCGGGCATCATCCAAGAAAAAATTGATTTGATTTTTCCAGAATTGACCGAAACCGATAAAAACCGCTTGGCTTTTTTTATTTACTATCCAACAGATATGCTGAACAAGTATCAAAAATCGCTTTCTCCGGAAGCGTATCCAAAACTGATCCGGCAAATCCTCTTTAGGATGATCGGCCTCTCTCGACACATCGCCACAAAGTACACGAAAAGCAAGGTTCAGAAAACCTTGCCGAAAGAATTCGCCTATATCATCACGGAACTACTCTATGAATCAAACAGCCACGAAGATAAAGAACGCTATTATGAAGCGATCATCGATGCGATTTTTTCAACCAAACGCGAAAAAAAATTCATCATTCAAATTTCGCGATTCATTCGCAACTTGGCGATCGATCGCCTTCACATCGTGGGGGATATATTTGATCGCGGGCCGAAACCGCATCTAGTGATGGAAAAACTCTTGAAAAAGAACAACGTTGATATCCAATGGGGCAATCATGACATCAACTTCTTAGGCGCCGCCTGCGGCTCCCAAGTCATGATTGCGAATCTGATCCGCATGGCGGCCCGGTATAACACGCTGGATTGTTATGAAGACGGCTATGGAATCAATTTTTTACCGCTGGCACGGCTTGCCAATAAACTCTATCGCGATGATCCTTGTACAATCTTTCTTCCCCGAGGAGAAGATATCGGTGAGTTGACGGAAGAGGACTTGTCTTTTGTCGCCAAAATCCATAAAGCGATATCGATCATTCAATTCAAACTAGAGAGCGCTGTGATTTCCAGGCATCCGGAATTTGGATTGGCTGATCGGCTGTTTCTGGATAAGATCGATTCGCACAACTGGACGATTCAAATCGGTGGCGACGCTTACCCCTTGAAAGATCATAACTTTCCCACGATTGATTTTGCGAAGGATCCCTATCGATTAATCGAAGAAGAACAGGAAGTCATCGATCACCTGACGCAACTGTTTCTTCATAATGAAATGATGCAAGCGCATGCGAAATACTTGATGCAAAACGGGTCGATGTATTTGAAATATAACGGCAATTTGTTGTTTCATGCGGCGGTGCCAATGACCGCAGAAGGCGAATTTTCCGCGCAAAAAATTGATGGGCTATTATATCGGGGAAAAGACCTCTTCGACATTTGCGACAAAAAAGTGCGTCAGGCTTATATAAACCGTTACGACAAAGACAATTCGGACCGCGATTATTTTCTCTTCTTGTGGCAATCTCCGAATAGTCCGTTGTTCGCCAAAGATGGCATGAAGACGTTTGAACGTTACTTTTTAGCCGAAAAAAAACTACAAAAAGAACAGAATAATCCGTATTTTCGACTCCGGTTGGAAGAAAAACACTTGAAGAGGATCTATCAGGAATTCGGGTTGGATTTTGAAAAATCAAAAATTGTGAATGGCCATGTGCCACTTGATATCACCAAAGGCGACGAAGTCGTGTTGGCCGGAAAAAAGATCTACTCGATCGATGGGGGTATGAGCAAACAATATTCTTTGACCACCTCAATCGGCGGGTATAGCCTCATCAGTGACTCACACGCCTACTTTTTAGTGTCACACGAACGGTTTGAATCCTACATAGCCTTGATCCAAGAAGAAAAAGACATCATTTCGGTGACCCGAAGTGAAGAACTCAATACGAGGCGTACTTATTTATATGAAACCGACAAAGGCGCTGAAATCAAAGAAAGAATCGATGATTTGTACAAACTCTTGGACGCTTATCGCAACGGAATGATCAAAGAAAAAGCGTAACTATCAAGGAGGGATCCGATGACTCAGGAATATTCTTGTGGTGGCATTGTTTTTAAAAAAGAAGCACACACACTTTTCTTCTTGCTGGTGCAAATGCTCCCGGGTCATTGGTCTTTTCCCAAGGGACATCGAGAGGCCGGGGAAACGGAAGTAGAAACCGCAATCCGGGAAATACGGGAGGAAACCCATTTGAACGTGGAATTGATTCCTGGATTTCAAGAAGTCACCAGCTATTATCCAGCGCCCCATGTGTTCAAGCAAGTGACCTATTTTTTAGCGAAGGCGCTGACGCAAGACGTCCGAATTCAAATAGAAGAAATCAAAGATGCGCTATGGCTTGCTTTTCCGGATGCGTGCCGGCGTCTGACGTTTCAAAACGACGTCAATATGTTGTGGCTTGCGCATGATTTTTTGACTAGAATCGAGGAAACGAATGGCGCTTGACAAAGAGAGTTTTAACTGCGCGCTTTTTGAATGGTATTCAAAGTCCGGTCGAGTTTTGCCCTGGCAAAAGGAGCATGATCCCTACCGGATTTTTGTTGCGGTGGTCATGTTGCAACAAACCCAGGTAGCGACAATGATCCCTTATTATCAACGCTTCATCAGTGTGCTTCCAACAATCAAAGACTTAGCAGAGACTTCCGATGAAATGCTTTTAAAATTATGGGAAGGGCTTGGATATTATTCCCGGGCACGAAACTTGAAAAGTGCAGCGCAGATTATCATGAAAGAGCAGGGCGGAATCTTTCCAAAAGACTATGACACGTTGATAAGGTTGCCGGGCATCGGCGACTACAGCGCCGGAGCGATTTTGTCGATTGCCTTTCAAGCACCTTTCGAAGCCATTGATGGCAATCTCTATCGAATATTCTCCCGGATCCTTGGAATCGAAAGACCAATCAACGATCCTGTCTTACGCCGACAAGTATCCACATGGGTCAAACAATTGTTGCCAAAAGATCGACCCGGTGATTTCAACCAGGCGCTTATGGATCTGGGGGCGACGATCTGTACCGCCAATACCGCCCCCGCCTGCGCTTGTTGCCCTTTTATGGCGGGGTGTATGGCGCATCAAAAAGGGATTGAAAAAGATATTCCGAAAAGAAAAGCAAAAGCCTTAAAAAAAGCTGAGACACGCACCGTCTTTGTGATACTCAATGACGGGAAGTTAGCTCTAAGGAAACGAGATGCCGAAGGGCTATTGGGAGGCATGTGGGAATTTCCGAACCGGGAAGGTGAACTGACCTTCGAAGCGGCCAAGATGCAATTGGCCGCGTGGAAAATAACACCAACGTCGATCAGAAAGCTTCCAAGCTTATTTCATCATTTTTCGCACATCACCTGGAAACTCATCGGGATGAAAGTGATCGCTTCTTTTCATGCGCCTGAAACGGGTTTCACCTGGGTGAGCAGGGAAACACTCCAACAAACCATGAGTTTGCCAAAAGCTTTTTCAATTCTGCTCGAGGCGATGGATGATTCCGATTCTATGGAAGCGAAATCGGAAAAGGAAATATTGACAACGCTTACATAATTTCGTATAATGAAGTGCGTAATTGAATACACACAGAGGCGCGTCATATCGGTATTTTCCCGGTGCGAACGGAAAGAACTCCGAATCCGGCAAAAGAATAGGTATGTCGCCGAAAGGTGGAATCGGTTCTTCGGTTCATCCTTGGTAAGTGAACGAGCGTTTACTTACTGCCATCCCAGATGGAGAGCTGTTATATTGGTCAATATAACAGCCTTTTTTATTGCCACAAGGAGGGTCATTTTGAAAAGTCTGACGTTACAAGAAATGAAGATTGGTGACGAAGCAACTTTCGTCAAAACATTCACAGAGGCCATGGTCAAAGAGTATGCTCAACTGACTGGCGATGCAAATCCGGCTCATATCGATCCGGAATATGCAGCATCAACGCCTTTCCAACGCCCGATTGTCCATGGAATGCTGGTTGGGGCCATGTATAGCACGATTTTCGGTTGTACGCTCCCTGGTCTCGGCAGTATTTATACCAAACAAAGCCTGAAATTCATCAAACCGGTTTTCTTGGGGGATACGATCACCGCCAAGGTTTGTGTCACATTGCTGATTCCGGAAAAAAATCGTGTCATTTTTTCTTGTGAATCGGTGAATCAGCACCAAGAAGTCGTCATGGTCGGCGAAGCCGAGATCATGCCGCCGAAAGCGAGGGTATCTGAATGAAAGGCCGTATTGACAAAACCGAATTCATTCAATTGTTACAGGATAAAATGACGATCATGGTCGGCGGCTTTCTCGCCAACGGCAGCCCGGAGAGGTTAATCGATCTCGTTGTTGAAAGTGGAATAAAAGATTTGACCATCATCTGCAACGACGGTGGTTTTCCCGACCGGGGAGTCGGCAAATTGATTGAGACGAGGCAAGTGAAACGGTTGATCGCTTCCCACATTGGCACCAACCCGACCGTGGGAGTTTTGATGCAATCAAACGAACTGGAAGTGGAACTATCGCCACAAGGCACTTTAGCGGAAAGAATCCATGCCGGCGGGGCCGGACTGGGTGGTATCTTGACAAAAACCGGACTCAATACCATCGTGGAAGAAAAGAAACGCGTCATCATCGTGGAGGATATTCCTTACTTGCTTGAAACACCATTAAAAGCGGATTTGGCATTGATTGGCGGGGCGGTTGCCGATAAATACGGCAATTTAGCCTATCTTCAGACCATGCGTAATTTCAATCCGATCATCGCTTTGGCGGCGGACTGCGTTGTCGCCGAGGCGGTGCAAGAAGTCGATGAAATCGATCCAGAACACGTCATTACCCCGCATCCATTGGTCGATTATATTTTAGCGGAGGAACAATAATGGACGATAAACAAATCATTGCCAAGCGCATTGCCATGGAGTTGAATGATGGCGATCTTGTCAACTTAGGAATTGGGATCCCGACATTGGTTGCCGATTACATCGAGCCAGGCAAAACCATTGTCTTCCATTCGGAAAACGGGGTGGTGGGAATGGGACCTTATATTGATGAAAACACGTATATCGTCAATGCCGGCGGCAATAAGGCGTCGGTATTGAAAGGCGGCGCCTTCATTGATTCATTGATGTCGTTTTCCATGATTCGAGGAGGGCATATCAGCGTGACTGTCCTTGGTGCTTTGGAAGTTGACATAGAAGGGAACGTGGCGTCTTGGATCGTTCCGGGAAAACGAGTTCCCGGAATGGGAGGCGCAATGGATTTGGTCGAAGGGGCCAAAAAAGTGATCATAGCGATGACCCATACCAACAAAGGACAGCCCAAGATTTTGACCCGTTGTCGTTTGCCGCTGACGGCGGCAAACCAAGTGGATATGATCGTCACCGAAATGGCCGTTATGAGTGTTGAAAAAGATGGGTTGCATTTGAAAGAAGTACACCCAAATTATTCGATTGAAGAGGTATTGAAAGCAACGGAAGCGCCGCTCATTATCGATCAGGTGATTCCGATGAAAGGAATAGAATTATGAAAGCAACATTAAAAATCAGAATGGCTAATAGTGATGCTCATTATGGCGGCAATCTAGTGGATGGCGCTCGTATTTTGGCGCTTTTTGGCGATGTCGCCACGGAGTTGTTGATTCGGCAAGATGGGGATGAAGGATTGTTTCGGGCTTATGAATCAGTCGAATTCCTGGCTCCGGTCTATGCCGGCGACTTCTTGGAAGTCACGGGAGAAATCGTCAAAGTCGGCAACACTTCGCGCAAAATGGAATTCACTTGTGACAAGTATATCCAAGCTCGGCCGGATATTTCTGCATCAGCTGCGGATTTATTAACAACTAAAATCCGGGTGGCTACCGCCGTGGGGACTTGTTGCGTCTTGAAGGAAAACCAACGGCAATCATGATCAAATTGATCATAACCTGCGCCCTGAGTGGGGCTGAGGTGACCAAAGCTCAAAACCCCGCGGTTCCTTATACCCTCCAGGAATATCAACAAGAAGCCGCTGCCGCCATAAAGGAGGGCGCGAGTATTTTGCATGTTCATGCTCGCTATGATGATGGAACGCCGACCCAAGATGCCAAACGGTATCAAGAAATCATTTCGGCAATTCGCCAAGTGTCGCAAGCCGTCATCATCCAAGTCTCAACGGGCGGCGCGATTGGCATGACTAGAGAAGAACGACTTGCTCCACTTGTGTTGAATCCGGAAATGGCGACATTGGATTGCGGCACCTTGAATTTTGGCGGCGATGATATTTTTGTGAACACCGAAAATGACATCATTCATTTTGCGGCCAAAATGCATGAGCGCCACATCGCTTATGAATTGGAATGTTTTGACAAAGGACACGTCGATCTCGCTTTAAGATGTTATCGAAAAGGATTGATCCGAGCACCACTGCACTTTAGTTTTGTCTTAGGAGTCGTTGGGGGAATGACGGGTGAGACCCGCGATTTTCATTTTTTACGAGAAAGCATTCCGGAAGATGCGACCTACAGTGTCGCCGGAATCGGTCGATATGAATTTTCTTTAGCGGAATGCGCCATCCTTTCCGGCGGCCATGTTCGTGTTGGCTTGGAAGACAATCTTTACTTGGAAAAAGGAGTGCTTGCGCAATCCAATGCCGAATTAGTTCGAAAAGTGAGAATGATGGCATCCCGCGTTGGTCGGGACATCGCTACGCCCGATGAGGCAAGACAACTGTTGAAACTGGGGTATAACCATGGAAAAAGTCAGTAAATACGGGGCAAATCGCGTTATCTCTCCTCAGGGGGTGCTGCCTCAAGCGGCGGATATACTGGATAATACGATGATTTGCCAAGCAAACGAAATCCTGATCGATGTGACCACCTTGAACATCGATTCAGCATCCTTTCATCAAATCCAACAAGCTTGCGATAACGATCTCAAGCGGATGGAAGCGATGATATTGACGATTGTCGAAACCCGGGGGAAAATGCAAAATCCTGTTACCGGCAGTGGGGGAATGCTCCTTGGAAAAGTGAAGGAAATCGGCAAAGAAATCCAAAAGGATCTTCGAGTAGGCGATGACATCGCTTCTTTGGTTTCCTTATCGTTGACACCGCTCAAGATCGAACGGATTCTTCAAATCCATCCCGCGAGAGATCAAGTGGATATTCTTGGGCAGGCGATTTTATTTGAAACAGGAATCTATGCGAAGATTCCCGCTGATTTGCCAGCGGATCTGGTTTTGGCAGCCTTGGACGTGGCCGGTGCGCCCGCTCAGGTGCAAAAGCTAGTAGCAGTGAATGATAGTGTTCTGATTTTGGGCTCCTCAGGAAAAAGTGGGTTGCTGTGTGCTTATCAAGCCCGACAATCAGCTGGGAAAAACGGAAAAGTATTCGGAGTGATCAATGATTTGTCTCAAAAGAAAGATCTTGAACGACTTGCAGTCTGCGATGAAATCATCGTGGAAGATGCCACGAAACCGCTGGCGGTTTATGAAAAGGTGTTAAAGGCCAATAACGGCCACCTTGTCGATGTGACGATCAATGTCGTCAACGTTCCCAATACGGAAATGACAGCGATCTTGCCGACGAAACAACAAGGCACCGTCTACTTTTTCAGCATGGCGACCTCGTTTGCCAAGGCGGCTCTTGGAGCGGAAGGTGTCGCGAGCGATATCACGATGATGATTGGGAACGGATATACTCGCGGACACGCCGAACTCACCCTGAACTTGTTTCGCGAGTCCCGCGTTCTCTTTGAGATCTTTAAGCAGCGATATGGAAAGGAAGGAAGTCTATGATTAAGACCAATGATCGTTATTTAGAGCGAAAAGCCACTTATTTTGGACACGTTTCGGAAGCCGATTGGGCTAATTGGCATTGGCAGGTCCGCAATCGAATCACGCAAGTAGCCGATTTAAAAAAATATTTGCACATCACCCCAACCGAAGCAGCTAATATTGATAAAGTCTTGGGAAAATTCCGCATGGCGATCACTCCATATTTTCTGACGTTGATCGATCCCGAGAATCCGGATTGCCCGATCCGCAAACAAGCCGTTCCTGGAATCGAGGAACTCAGCGTCGGGAAATACGATATGCTGGATCCGCTGCATGAGGATGTCGACTCGCCCGTCCCGGGACTTACCCACCGTTACCCGGATCGAGTGCTTTTCTTGATTACCGACATGTGCAGCATGTACTGCCGGCACTGTACAAGAAGACGATATGCCGGTCAACGCGATATGCCGGCACCCGAAGAAAGAATCAATAAAGCCATTGAATATATCAAAAATACACCTAAAGTACGCGATGTGTTGTTATCGGGTGGAGATGCCCTATTGATGGAAGACCATATGCTCGAGAGTATCATTGCCCGATTACGGGCGATCGACCATGTGGAAATTATTCGCATTGGCACAAGAACACCCGTCGTGATGCCACAACGAATCACCCCGGAACTCGTCGATATGCTTAAAAAATATCACCCGATCTGGTTGAACACTCATTTTAATCACGAAGATGAGATCACGGCAGAAAGCAAAGCCGCAATTGACAGGCTCGCCGATGCGGGTATTCCTTTAGGCAATCAAACCGTCCTCTTGCGAGGCGTGAATGATTGCGTTCATGTCATGCGGCGATTGGTGACAAAACTAGCCCAGATCCGCGTGCGACCTTATTACATATATCAATGTGATCTATCGATGGGGATCGAACACTTCCGGACACCGGTATCCAAAGGTATCGAAATCATTGAAGGACTTCGAGGTCATGTGAGCGGTTATTGTGTGCCGACATTCGTTGTCGACGCGCCGGGAGGCGGCGGGAAAATTCCGGTTATGCCGAATTATCTGATATCAATGGCTCCCGGAAAAGTCGTGCTCCGAAATTATGAGGGAGTCATTTCCACTTATAGCGAACCACCGGCTTATGAGAGCAACTGCCACTGCGAAGACTGCAAGAAGGAAAAAAGCGAAGGGGTCAGTGCTTTGTTACGCGGAGAGGGGACCTCGATCGAACCCAGTCATTTAGCGCGGAGGATACGCACATTAAATCATTGATCGATCAGGTAAAAGACCTGAAGGTCGTCGCTATCATCGGCAATGTGAAAAATGCCGGCAAGACGACGGTATTGAATTTTCTTTTGACGAATCTTTCACAATCAGAAACCGCCATCACCTCCATCGGGTTGGACGGAGAGGCGATCGACCAGGTGACCTTTCTTCCGAAGCCAAGGATTTTTGTCACGGCCGGATCGTTGGTTGCAACCGCAGAGGAGTGTCTCAAAACCACAGAAGCTGGTTATGAAATCCTTCTGAGAACGTCAATCGTGACGGCACTTGGACCCATCGTCATTATCCGGATCATTGCACCCGGTAATTGTTTGGTCGCCGGGCCTTCGACGATAGAGGAAATGTCCGAACTCATTCGGGTCTTGAAGAAGTATCCCACGAAAAGAGTATTGATCGATGGGGCATTTTCTAGACAAACGCCGGCGATATTGGCAGATGCGACAATATTGGTCATCGGCGCCGATTATTCTCGTGACATCGAGAAGGTCGTCGAGGATGCTTCCTTTAAAGTTCGTCAACTATCGCTTCCTTATGCCGGAGATGATCTTCGGTTTTTGGCGGGGGAAAACACGCTTGTCGCCATAATGAAAGACGGCTCGATCCAGAGGTTTCCCGAGCGTTCCACACTGGTAGATCCCCAGCGTATTCTGGAAAGAATCGATGGACACACGCGGGCGCTCTATTGCCCGAAGACACTCGGGAGTCGATTCTTGCACGCCTATCTCAAACAAAACCTCTCGATCACTTTGATCATACCTTCTCCGATCCATATGCATTGTGATGAGGCATTGAACAGACGAATGGATCAGTGGGAAAAAAGCATCAAGGTGATCCATCCGATCCGCTTGTTAGCGGTCTGTATCAATCCAACCTCTCCCAAGGGATATGAGTTTCCCAAAAAACTATTTTCTGAAAGGCTGACGAAAGCCTTGCCCATTCCGGTATTTAACGTTTGCGATGATGAAGGTGGTAAAGATGAATAAACTGAATTTAGATCAAAAAACAATCGAATCTTGTCGAATTCATGCCAATGCCATTGCCGAAAAAATCGTCCGCTTTATTGACAATCACACAACCGTTTCGGTAGAGCGAAGCATCTTGAGGCTATTGGGAGTAGACGGCGTCGATCGCTACCAAGTTCCCCTTGTCAACCGGTTGGTGGATGATTGTCTTCAACAGAGAAATTGTGGTGAAGGCATCAGTCGCTATTTGGCGGCATCACTAAAAAACACACAACGGAACCTGGCGGATTTTTTGGTGGCTTATCAAGCCGGCAAAGCAACGCTTGCCAAGGATCCCGCAAGTGTCGAAGAGACGCTTGCCATCCTAAAACCTTGGATTGATCAAGGGTTGAAAAAGATTCAAGAACAAAAAGAACTTCGCAATCATTGGATCAATACCTATGGAACAGCGAAGACGCAAATATATGTGATCGTGGCAACCGGAAACATTCATGAAGATGTGATACAAGCCCAAGCAGCCGCAAGAGCAGGGGCGGATATCATCGCGGTGATCCGCTCGACGGGGCAGTCCCTGCTTGACTATGTTCCATACGGCATCACAACGGAAGGTTTTGGAGGAACATATGCGACGCAAGCCAACTTCCGGCTGATGCGACAAGCTTTAGACGAAGTGTCGAAAGACGTCGGTCGTTATATCCGTCTCGTCAATTATGCCTCGGGGTTGTGCATGCCGGAAATAGCCGCGATGGCCGCGCTTGAGCGACTGGATATCTTGTTAAATGACAGTCTGTATGGTATCATCTTCCGCGACATTAATATGCAACGCACGTTTATCGATCAAAACTTCTCTCGGCTCATCAACGCCTATGCCGGGATCTTGATCAATACCGGTGAAGACAATTATTTGACGACAAGCGATGCCGTTGAAGAAGCCCATACCGTTCTCGCTTCGCAGTTCATCAACGAAGCCTTCGCAAAAAAAGCCCACTTGTCCGCTTCCTTAATGGGATTGGGACATGCGTTTGAGATTGATCCGGAAATTGAAAACAGCTTTCTTTTTGAAATCGCTCAAGCTGAAATGGCGCGGGAAATCTTTCCCGATGCACCGCTCAAATACATGCCGCCAACCAAGCATATCAGTGGCAATATATTCCGCGCAACCATGCAAAACGCCTTGTTTAACCTAGCCACAGTGATGACGGATCAATCCATCCATCTCTTGGGGATGATGACGGAAGCGATCCATACCCCGTTTTTATCCGATCGGTTCTTGGCAATCGATAGCGCAAAAACAATTCAAAAAACAGCGAAATCCTTTCGCGAAGCCATCGATTACCGCGAGGGCGGTGTGATCCACACCCGGGCGCGCGAAGTGCTCCAAAAAGCGAAACTATTATTAGGCGACGTGGAAAAGACGGGGTTGTTCAACGCCTTGGAAAACGGTGTTTTTGCCGGCGTCAAACGACCCTTCCAAGGCGGTAAAGGCTTGGAAGGCGTCTATGTCAAGGATAAGGATTATGTGAATCCAATCGCTCTGAGAATGGAGGAGTTTTTCCGATGAACATCAAACCCTACGGCGACACGCTTCAAGACGGAAAAGTTCAAATCAGTTTTACGCTGCCGATTGCAGCCGATGCCATCGGCTTAGAAGCGGCCAGACAACTCGCCAAAAAAATGGGATTGATCGATCCCAACGTTGTACATCAGGAAAAACTCGGCGATCATTTTAGTTTTTATATCGTCTATGGATCCGTAGGAGTCAGTATCGACCTCAATGATATCCATGTCGAAACGTTTGAAACACCCACCATGACCCGAGAAGAAATCGAACAACTGATTGAAACCGAGCTGGATCGGGAATTGGTGTTCGTTGGGGCTTCCACCGGAACCGATGCCCACACGGTGGGGATCGATGCCATCATGAACATGAAAGGATTTGCCGGGCACTACGGATTGGAGCGCTATAAACACATTAAAGCGGTTAATCTAGGAAGCCAAGTGGCCAACGAGGAATTCGTTCGGCAGGCCAAATTGCTCAAGGCGGACGTGTTGCTTGTGAGCCAAACAGTGACGCAAAAAGACATCCACTTGAAAAACTTGGTAGATCTTGTTGAACTGTTGGAGACCGAACAAATGCGAAAGGATGTTGTTTTGATCGCAGGAGGGGCCCGGATCACTCATGAATTAGCCAAGGAACTCGGCTATGATGCCGGATTCGGACCAAAAAAATACGCTGAAGATGTTGCGGCTTATGCCGTACTGGAATTGATTCGACGAAAGAAGCAAATGTTTTAAAGAAAGGGATGAGTGGGGATGAAAATTGAAAAAGCCAGACAAATCGCAACCAAAACCGGGGATAACGGCACTTCTCGAAATTACTCAGGTGACGTTCTCTCGAAGGCCGATCAATTATTCGCTGCTTTGGGCGCGATAGACGAGGCAAATTCGCTGATCGGGATAGCGACCCATTATGTGGCGATCCCCGAATTAAGGACGATCCAGATCGCACTTGGAAAACTATCATCGCAAATCGCAACGAATCCCGAAGATCCAAAAATGAAATCGTTAAATAAAGTGACGATATCTGATGTGGATTGTTTGGAAAACACGATGGAACTTCTCTTGAAGGATCACCCGCTGGAGCCGATCTTTTCGCTTCCCGGAAGCGACACGACCAAAGGCGGAGCCTATCTGGATGTCGCTCGGGCGACGACACGCCGGGCGGAACGGGAATTGGTTTCTTTTATCATAGACAAAAAACGAGATGATTTAGTAACGGGGTTGGCTTACTTAAACCGTTTGAGCGATTTGCTGTTTGTCTATATCAAAGTTCAGTCGGTAACGCAAACGAAAAAAACGGAGTAACCCCCAAATGGGAATTGGATTAACCTTCCAAGCATGTTATAATTGGGATTGATCATTCATGAATGTCAAGGAATAAAGGAGATCGCTGTGAAATCGATCGTCATAGGCGTCATCGGTGCCGATGTACACGCCGTTGGCAACAAAATCATTGAATACACATTGGAAAATGCCGGGTATAACGTTGTCAATATCGGTGTGCTGTCTTCTCAAGAAGACTTCATCAACGCCGCCATTGAAGCGAACGCCCGAATCATCTTGGTCTCTTCTTTATATGGCCACGGCGAAATCGATTGTCGCGGTATGCGCGACAAATGCATTGAAGCCGGGATCGGCGATATCAAATTATATGTGGGGGGAAACATCGTTGTCGGAAAACAAGATTTCGAAGAAGTCTGCCAACGATTTTTAGCGATGGGATTTGACCGGGTATATCCTCCCGGAACCACGATCGATAAAGCGTTATCCGATATCAAACAGGATATGGGAGATTAATATGAGTGCGATTTTGCTCGTTGATTTTGGCTCGACTTATACCAAATTAACTGCGGTTGATACCCTTATTGGGGATGTGATTGGGACGAGTTCTCATGTGAGCACCGTCCGGACAGACATCGCCATCGGGTATGAAGCGGCACTCCAGAGTTTACAAGCATCGTTCGAAAAACCGGTTTCATTTGATCAAATCATTGCCTGCTCTTCTGCGGCTGGGGGCTTGAAAATGGCTGCGGTCGGTTTGGTGGAAGAACTGACGGCAGAAGCGGCGAAACGAGCCTGTCTCGGCGCGGGTGCCAAAGTGGATCTGGTTTTTTCGCATCATCTATCGAACCAAGAAATAGAATTGATTCGGGAAAAAGCCATCGATATTCTCCTGCTTGCCGGAGGAACCGATGGCGGGAACGCCGAATGTGTGCTGTTCAATGCGGAAAAATTGGGAGCGGCCGGAATCAAGATCCCTATCATCTATGCGGGAAACAAATCGGCGATGGATGACGTCAAAGAGATTTTTACCCGCCACGATTGTGACGGTTACTTTGCGGAAAACGTGATGCCCAAAGTCAATGTCTTGAATGTCAAAAGCGCAAGGGAAATGATTCGTGACATCTTTTTAAAAAAGATCATCGAAGCCAAAGGAATCAAAAAGATCGAAAGTGAAATTGACCGTGTGATGTTACCAACACCGGAAGCAGTGCTTCAAGCCGCCGAACTCCTCTCCAAGGGATATCTGGATGAACCGGGACTGGGGGATTTGGTGCTGGTCGATATTGGTGGTGCGACGACGGATATGTATTCGCTCTCTTTTGCGGCCAAACGAAGCGATGTCATTTTGCGGGGGTTGGAAGAACCCTATGCCAAGCGCACCGTCGAAGGCGACTTGGGAATGCGATATTCGGCCTTGGGAATCATCAAGCCCTTTTCCCGGGAGGAACTCATGGCCTTCAATCAAGTCAATCAGTTGGATCTGGAAGCGGAAGCGTCATTTCGAGCGAATCACGTGGAATATATTCCCGATTCTGTCGAAGCCGAACGCGTCGATCTGCTTTTGGCAAGACTTTGTGCGACCCGGGCAATGGCTCGTCACGTTGGCAAGATTGAAGAAGTGTTTACCCCGATGGGGACGTTCTATCACCAAACAGGGAAAGATCTTTCCGACGTTACCCATTGTATCGGTTCCGGCGGAGTGATCATCCGTTCAAAAGACCCTCGATCAATTTTGGAACACCTGAGCGCCAAACATCAATCGCCAACCGATTTGGCCCCCAGGAATCCTGAGTATTTATTGGATCAGACCTATATTTTATCCGCCATGGGCCTCTTGTCCCAACAAGAACCGCTTTTGGCACTCAAAATCATGAAAAAACGCTTGATTTCTGTTTGAGAAGAAGGATTATGCGATGGAGCTCACAAACAAAAAAATGACGGAAGCAGACTTTTTGGCTGAACGCGAAAAAGTCAGACAAGAGTGGTCGACCGGATGGGATCCCGAACTGGATTTTTCGGTGTCGATTCCTTATTTGAAACAAATTCCGGATCATAAGATATTCGCCAAGAAGTTGCTGAAGGCAAAACAAGCAAGTGTGACCATGGTTCAGCCACGCGCGGGTGTGCCGGTCTTGTCCGAACATATCAAACTGATGCAATATTTAGAGAACGCGGGCGCAGACTTTTTGCCGACCACGGTTGATTCGTATACCAGGCAGAACCGTTATCGGGAAGCCGAAAAAGGCATGCGTGAAAGCGAACAGATCGGACGGGCACTGTTAAATGGTTTTCCGGTTGTGAATCACGGAGTCAAAAACTGTAAAACGGTCTTAGAAAGCGTGAACGTTCCGCTTCAAGCCCGGCACGGAACGCCCGATGCCCGGCTCTTGGCGGAAATCATCCATGCCTCTGGCTGGACATCCAATGAGGGTGGCGGGATATCTTATAATATTCCTTATGCGAAATCGATTCCGCTCGAAGTGAGTTTGCGCAACTGGCAATACTGCGACCGATTGGTTGGATTTTATCAGGAACAAGGGATCACCATCAATCGTGAGCCGTTTGGTCCGTTGACCGGTACGTTGGTTCCACCGTCGATTTCCAATGCCGTTGGCATATTGGAAGCATTGTTGGCGGCGGAACAAGGAGTCAAAAGCATTACGGTCGGATACGGTATGGGTGGAAACATCATCCAAGACATCGCCGCCATCCAAGCGCTTCAGAATCAAACAGAATTTTATTTGGCGAAGTATGGTTATAAAGACTGTGATGTCTCCACGGTCTTTCATCAGTGGATGGGTGGCTTTCCGGAAGACGAATCCGAAGCCATGGGATTGATATCGTTAAGCGCCACGGTCGCAACCCTATCTCAAGCGACCAAGATGATTACGAAAAGTCCCCATGAATCGATTGGAATACCCACGAAAGAGGCCAACGGATTCGGGGTCAAAGCCTCTAAATTCGTGGTCAATCTGGTCAAGGGACAAACGTTGCCAAGCACGAACTTGTTGCTCGCGGAACGGTATCAAATCGAAAGAGAAGTCGACAGTTTGATCCACTGTGTCGTGGAAGCCGGCAAAGGGGATTTGGCACAAGGTATCGTCAAAGCTTTTGAACAAGGACTTCTCGATATTCCTTTTGCACCCAGTCGCTATAATCTTGGCAAAATCCTTCCTGCACGGGACAACGATGGCAATATTCGGATTTTGGAATTTGGCAATTTAGGCTTTACCGACGACATCAAAGCGTTCCATCGTTCCAAAATCAGCGAACGTGCCGCTTTTGAAAACCGCACGCTATCTTTTCAGCTCACCATTGACGATGTGTATTCGGTCAGCACCGGAAAATTAGTCGGACGGCCGAAAAACCGATAGGAGACCTCATGAAAATCAAGCATATCTATGTATCCAAGTCTTACACCGGATTTTTCTTTGATGACCAAAAAGCCATCAAAGAAGGCGCTCAAAACGACGGTTTTTGTTATTTGGGAGAACCTCTCATCCCTGGATTCACCAAAGTTCGCCAACAAGGTGAAGCGATTTCGCTGCAAATCGAACTGGAAAACGGACTGATCGGTTATGGCGACTGTGCCGCGGTCCAATATTCGGGAACCGGAGGGAGAGACCCGCTCTTTTTGGCAGATGATTACATCGGGATGATTCGCGAAGACCTTGTCCCAATGCTTTTAAAAGAAAACATTCAGAATTTTCGGCAACTCGCCGAAAAATATGATCACTTGATGATCCGTGGCAAAAGACTTCACACGGCAATTCGCTATGGCATAACTCAAGCGCTTTTATGGGCGACTGCCGTGAGCAAAGGCAAAACGATGGCGGAAATTGTTCGCGAGGAATATCATATTCCGGAAAAAGACTATCACCCGATTCCCGTCTTTTCCCAAAGTGGTGATGACCGTTATACCAATGTGGACAAGATGATTTTAAAGGAAGCAGACGTCCTGCCGCATGCGCTCATAAACAACATTGACAAAAAACTGGGTCGTCAAGGTGAAATTTTAAAAACATATGTCGCTTGGCTTCGGGACCGGATTCTAACGCATCGCAATCACGACCAGTATCACCCGATCTTGCATATCGATGTTTACGGGACGATTGGAATCATTTTCGCGAATGATTTAGACAAAATAGTGGCGTATCTATTGGATCTCGAAAAGACTGCTCGCCCATTTGGTCTTCGGATCGAAGGACCGATCGACGGCGGCGCGCGAGAAGCGACGATGATGGCGCTTAAGAATCTTCGCGAACGCTTGGATCGGTTGGGATCAAACTTGGAGATCGTCGCGGATGAATGGTGCAACACCTTGGAAGACATCATTTATTTTGCGGATCAAAAAGCCGGACACATGTTGCAGATCAAAACCCCCGATTTGGGTGGAGTCAATAATACCATCGAGGCGATCCTTTACTGCAACAAAGCAATGATCGGTTCGTATTGTGGTGGCACATGTAACGAAACCAATATTTCTGCGGAAGTCACGACGAATATTGCCATCGCCTGCAACGCCAGCCAATGCCTGGCGAAGCCGGGCATGGGCTTTGACGAAGGCTATATGATTGTTAAAAATGAGATGAACCGTGTATTGGAACGAATTCGAAAACGATAGGAGGGGCTGGCAATGAAAACAGGGGTTGCCGGAACCAAAGAATCCAACGATGCGCTGATCAGTGTCTTTGAGAGCGATATGTTGGAAATCGAGATCCAGAGTATTGTGGACCTAATGTATCATGATCAAATTGAAAAAGTGATCCGGGAGACGCTCAAAGAAGAACACATCCAGAACATTCGCGTGGTTTGCGTTGACAAAGGAGCGCTGGACTATACGATTCGAGCGCGGTTGATCACGGCATTGAAACGGATGAAGAGCGATGATTAGAAGCGCTCTTTTTATCCCAGGAAACAATCCGTCGATGATGCAAACGGCGGACGTGTTTGGGGCGGATTCCGTCATTTTTGATTTGGAAGATTCGGTTCATATCAACGAAAAAGCAAGTGCTCGCAATCTCATCAAAGATTACTTGTTAGGGCATCCGGTGCTGCCTTCAAAGGTCATTCTCCGAGTGAACGCTCCGGATACCGCTGATTACTCTTTTGATCTTCAATTGCTGGATACTTTGAAAATTGATGGGATCATGTTGCCAAAGGCAAGTGAAAAGTCGACAAAAGCACTGGCAGAGATGCTCAAAAGAAAGGAAGAATCGCTCGGCCGCCAGTTTGACATCATCCCGATCATCGAGCTTGCATCATCGTTTTTGGAACTGAAAAATATCGCTTCTGTAAAGGGAGTAACGGGCTTGTTGCTCGGTGGGGAAGATTTTTGTAGTGACATGGAAATCAAACGCACGCGCGAGGGAAAAGAACTGTGGTTCCCAAGGGCGGAACTCGCCATCGTCTCTAGGGCTTTGGGAATCGATGCGATCGATACACCGTTTGCGGATGTCAATGACGACGAAGGATTGACACAAGACGCGTTGATGGCATCCAGTCTCGGAATGACGGCCAAAGCCGCCATCCATCCCCGGCAGATTCCCTTGATCCATGCGGTGTTTTCACCCTCTAATGATCAGATCCTCTGGGCAAAAAACGTCTTGGACGCCGAGAAAAAGGCCTCGAAAAACGGTCTCGGTGTTTTTAGTTTGGATGGGAAAATGATCGATCAGCCAATCATCAAACGCGCTCGGACGATCATGCAAAAGGCCCAACGATACGAAGTGGGAGTGCCAGAAAATGAAGAATAGTCTGAATCGGGAAATTCCTGATGGCTTGAAACCATTTCAATCTAGTTCTGATTTTCGTCATCAAGAACGTCGGTTAATACCAGAAAAATCGCCCGTTGATCAAAGCCTTTTTTATCCATCTCTCGAAGCGGCATTTCTGGCAATGGATATAAAGCCAGGCATGACACTCTCCTTTCATCATCATTTGCGAAGCGGTGATCAAGTGATCAACCAAGTGGGCGAGTTGATTTCAAAGTACGATATTAAAGGACTCACCTTGGCGCCTAGTTCGATTTTTCCGGAATACCGCTTAAGCGATTTGATCATCCGACAAAATATCACCCAAATCGTGACCAGTTATTTGAATGGTCCGGTTGCGGATACCATTGCCAAAGGCCATTTGGCGGGAGAACTGATCATGCAGACACATGGGGGGAGAGCTCGGGCGATCGAAAGTGGCGAGCTTGCCATTGATGTGGCATTTTTGGCTTGCCCGGTCGTAGATAAAAGCGGAAACGGTTCCGGGGCATATGGCAAAAGCGCCTGCGGAACACTCGGATACGCGTGTAGCGATTGGCGATATGCCAAGAAAGTGATTTTGGTCAGTGATACACTCGTCGATAAACTGGATTCCTATCAACTCGATCATTCGCATGTGGACGGTGTCGTCATGGTGGATTCAATTGGTGATCCGGCGGGAATCGTTGCCGGAACGACCAAGATCACCAGAGACCCGATCGGACTCAAAATTGCGGAAGACACCGCCACGCTCTTAACCGAACTAGGAGTCATCCGCAATGGCTTTTCGATGCAGACGGGAGCCGGAGGCACGTCGCTCGCCGTGGCGGACGCTGTCAAAAAAGTCATGTTAAAAAATCAGGTAAAAGGAAAATTTGCCTCAGGTGGAATTACCGGATATTATGTCGATATGTTGAATCAAGGTTTGTTTGAACATCTTTACGATGTCCAGTGTTTCGACTTGGAGGCGGTGGAATCCTACCACAAGAACAAAAATCATATCGGAATTTCCGCTTCGGAGTATGGGAACCCTTTTGAAAATAAGTCTGCGGTGGACAGGCTGGATTTTGTGATCCTGGGAGCCACAGAGATCGATCTGGATTTCAATGTGAATGTCACGACCGATGCTTTCGGGAAAATCATTGGCGGATCAGGTGGACATGCGGATACCGCGCACGGGGCAAAAATCACGATAATCACCTCGACATTGACCAAGGCCCGGATTCCGATCATTCGGGAGAAAGTTCGAACAATCACCACTCCGGGGTCGGATGTGGATATCTTGGTCACAGAACGAGGGATCGCCATCAATCCGTTAAGAACAGATTTGCTGGAGAAGTTATCGCACTCGCGACTGAAAATCATGACGATCCGCGAGTTGTTGGACCTCACCTATGCCATCGCTGGAAAACCGAAAGAAATCCCTTCGGGAAAGAAACGGATCGGTTATCTCGAATATCGGGACGGCTCTGTGATCGACAGTCTCTATGATTCACCGCTTTATTGAAAGGATTGGCTTTTGTGGAAGCGAAAAACAAGACGATCCAAGCGAATAACGACCGGATTTTGGAAGCGCGAGAAGAGCGAGCGACAATCATTCAAACCTATTTGAAGGAGTTCAATGCGGTCGTATCGGTCAAAGCCAATATTCCCGGGAACGATAAACACCAAAAAGAAGCATTTTTGTTGGTTCGGTATTTTGCGAACCACTTTAAAAAACATCATCCCAAACTTGCGAATGTGGTCAATAGCCCGGAAGGACCCGGCGTTTTGTTTTGCTTTGAGAATGATATTCCGGAGGGGTTAAAAAGCGAAGCTTGCGACTTAGAAGAAGAAGATCCGTGGGGGCGGCTCATCGATATTGATGTGTACGGTAAAGATGGGATTTTGTCACGCAAAGAGCCGCGAAGATGTCTGTTGTGCGATCAAATCGCTTTTGATTGCATCCGCAATCAGCGGCATTCAGAAAGCGACGTCTTGGATCGGATCCGATCGATGATTCTCCAGATTTTACCAATAATCTTCAATGATCTAATTAAGAAATCCATTCAAGATGAACTCCGATTGGAACCCAAGTTCGGGTTGGTCACGCCCTCTTCCAAAGGGGCTCATCCGGATATGGACGTTCATTTGATGCAAGCAGCCGCCCAAGCGATCACGCCATATTTAGTGACAATGGCGCTTTGCGGATGGGAAGAATCGACAGCGGAAGAATTGTTTAGTCAATGCCGAAAATTGGGGCTAGAAGCGGAAAGAGCGATGTTGGAAGCGACTCAAGGAGTCAATGCTTATCGGGGACTGATTTTTAATTTGGGAGTGGTCTCTGCCGCCGCGGGAAGATTGTTGGGATCCTCGGGTCATTTGTTTGAATTGTTTGAAATAATCAAACAAATGACAAAAGGCATCACCAAAGAACTGGGTACTGGCGAGGAAACGTTCGGCAAAAAGGCTTATCGGAAATATCGGCTTAAGGGTGCCAGGGGCGAGGCGGAAAAGGGCTATCCTGGAGTTCAAGAAGCACTGAGGATATTGAAGTCGAATACACGGATCGACCGGCTCAAAACATTGATGTTCCTCATTGGACACATCGAAGACACGACGCTTTTAAAACGCGCTGGTTCAATGGAAAAATACTTGGAAATCCAGTCCATGTTTGCGAGATGGACCGATATGAGCGACGCTGCTTTAGCCTCATTGAACCAAGATTGTATTGAGAAAGGCTTGAGTTTTGGCGGGAGCGCCGATTTGTTGGTGGTGAGCTGTTTTTGCTTTCGACTAAAAGAGCAATTCTATTTTCCGCTTTGAACCGAATGAGCGAATGTCTCTATCAAAAAAAACATATAAAAGAATCCTTTTTTGTCAAGCGTCTTTTCCTTGACTTTCCCTGTCATGAATAGTAAAATTGTCTTGCGAGACTTGAAAACGAGCGAAAATACTCGTTAGAATGTGGTCCGTTTCGCTTTTGGAGGTTTAGCTCAGCTGGGAGAGCATCTGCCTTACAAGCAGAGGGTCGGCGGTTCGAGCCCGTCAACCTCCACCACTTGCCGAAATAGCTCAATCTGGTAGAGCAACTGACTTGTAATCAGTAGGTTGCGGGTTCGATTCCTGCTTTCGGCACCAGTATGGTGATGTTGTCAATTGATGATAAATCATGACTTAAAAAAAGGCAGTTCAATCTGCTTTTTTTGTTGCGTCGAAATAAAAAAAATCGGTTATCACAAAGACTGATTTTCGTTGATCAATTGTATCGTTCAATGATTCCGGTTATAATTCAGATGACGATGAAAAGGAGATCAAATATGGGATCAGAATGGGTGATTTTCTTCAGTGCGTTTTTTATTGTGTTGGCAATCGTTGCCAGTTTGTTTGCACTTAGAACCATAAGAAAAGAGCGTCAGAAAAGAGAAAATCAACCAATTGAAACGTTGCCGGCGATGTTTTTAGGGACAAACTATCCGTTTGATTCACAATCTTCACAGGAAACAAAGGGAGATATCGTCACATTTCGCTTGAATGACCAACGGATCATGTCTTTTAAGGTGAAACCAAGTGTCAAGCAGTTATACCAAAAGGGAGAGTCGGGGCATTTGTCGTTTCAAGGACCCGAGTTTGTGGCTTTTATTGTCACTGGGAAAAACCAAGATCCGGAAGCAGACTCTTCTTTCGTCTCAAAAGAACCCGAAGCCTCTGGAGTGATGGTTTATGGAGAAGCGAGGGGACTTGGACTGTCAATTCCATCTCTTAAACCGCTGCATTTCTCGCAACAAGACCTTCAGAGGTTGATTGATGATCTAAAAGAAGAAGACAGCGACTGGTTTTTGGTGATTCAAAATGATCGGGGCGAGAGTCTCCAAATCGAAAGAGAAAATGATTTGATCCGAAAATGCACCTTATGGAAAGAGGGAGTGGAAAGTGCAACAGAACTTTCTCATAAGGATTTAACTCGCCAAGTTCGACAACTGTTTTAATGTAACAAAAAATCGTTTCAATCAAGCGGCTCGTCTTGAAACAAGTAGCGATCCAAATCGATTTCGCCTTGTTCGACCCAAACGCCTTCAGCCATCAGGCGTTCGCGTTGCTCTCTCCCGCCATCGCCGGGCAAACTGATTTTTCCTTTGGCGTTGATGACGCGATGCCAAGGCAAATCGTATTGTCGACTCATGGAATTCAAAATTCGGACCACTTGCCTGGCTCCCCAAGGGTTGCCGGCCAATATGGCGATTTGACCGTAAGTCATCACTTTTCCGGAAGGAATCTTTTGGATGATTTGAATCACTTCTCGCGTAAAATCAGTCATTTTCCTTACCTCCAAAGGGGGAGAACATACCATAAAGCAACTCTGGATTCATCATATCACGGGAGGGGTCTCTCGACAATGGCGAAGGGGATAATTCTCGATTTTTATGGTCGTGAATCTTCCAGTGATGTTTGGGACATCTCATTGCATTTCAGAGGGGCGTGTGATAGAATACAGGGGAAAAAGAGGGGCTGTAAATGCAGAAAAAGATTGAAGATTTTTTAAAAAATCAGGGATATACATACGCGGTGATTGAACCTGAAAATATCATTTACCGCGAAGAATTTGCGGCGAAATGCCGAATGAACTATTGTGGTAGGTATCAAAAGTCGTGGTCTTGTCCACCCGCAATCGGGGATATTGAGGCAATCAAAAAACGGGCAAATGATTTTCCGACAGCGATCTTGTTTCAAAAAGTCTTTCCGTTAGAAGACATTTATGATGTGGAAGGAATGGATGCTGGAAGAAAAATCATCATGACCGATACCCTCACGCTGCAGGATGATTTGAAAAAGGGCAACGCTCCTTTTTTCATGTTAGCAGCCGGAAGCTGTTCGCTTTGTAAAGAATGTACCTATCCGGATCGTCCTTGTCGTTTCCCCGAAAGAATGTTGATATCGATGGAAGCGCTAGGTATTGATGTAGCGGAACTGGCAAGGCGTTATCAACTCAAATATTATAATGGTCCGGCTACCGTGACTTATTTTGCCATTGTCTTTTTTGGTGAATGAGATGATTCGAGTCGAAGTGATCGAAGCTGGGCAGACCCGAATTCTTCAAGCAAACCCGGGGGATAATTTGTTGCGCTTGCTTCAACAAAACGGTTTTTTTGTGCAAAGCCCGTGCGGTGGCAGGGGCCTTTGTAACAAGTGTTTGGTCAAACTTCTCCCAGAAGGCAACTTCGTGAAATGTTGCCAAACTCAGATTGAAACCGATTTGCAGATTGAAGTGTTCCCAACAAAAGGGAGGGGTTTGGCAAACTGGAACGAGAGACGTTCTGTGATGGTACGAGAAAAAGGCATGGGTGTGGCTGTGGATTTGGGGACGACGACGCTTGCGATCTATCTGGTTGATTTGGAAAACTCCCGAGTGTTATCTACCGACACTTGTTTGAATCGCCAAGTCACTTTTGGGGCGGATGTCATCTCCCGGATCAAAGCGGCCAATGAGGGACATTTAGAAGAACTGGCGGAATTGGTTTGTGAAGATATCAACCGTTCAATCGCAGGCTTTAAACAGATGTTTAAACTCTCGGTTATTGATAAATTGTATCTGGCAGGAAATCCGACGATGCTTCATATTATCGCCAGAGTCTCTCCAAAATCACTAGGGGTTGCGCCGTATGTTCCCGAGTTCATTGAGAAGAGACAAATCTCAGGGAATTCGCTCCATTTAGATGCTTCTGAAATCACATTGATGCCGTCGATCAGTGCATTTATCGGAGGCGATATCACCATGGGAATGGTTTTTTCAGAGTTGGAAAAAGAAACCTGCTCATTGCTTGTGGACTTAGGGACAAATGGAGAAATGGTGCTCAAAACACCGACCGGATTTTTTGCAACGTCGACCGCGACCGGACCCGCATTTGAAGGTGCCACAATCACCATGGGCATGGGAGGCGTGGAAGGGGCAATCAACCGAGTTGAACTAATAGATGATGAATTGCTCATAACAACAGTCGGTGGTGCTCCCAGGGGGATTTCTGGTAGCGGATTAGTCGATCTGGTCGCAATTTTGGTCAAGATTGGATTCATTGATGAGACCGGTCGATTTGATCCGTCCGTCCACCATCCATTGGGGAAGTGTTTTCAAGGTGACCGTTTTTATTTGACCGAGAATGTTTTTGTCAACCAAGCGGATATCCGCGAGTTCCAACTTGCCAAAAGCGCCATTATTTCCGGAGTCTTGACTCTCGCGAAAGTCGCAAAAGTGACGCTTGAACAGATCGAGACGATCAACTTGGCCGGTGGATTCGGTTTTTACTTGGATCTGGACAATTTGTTGACAGTCGGCATCTTTCCGGAAGCGTTTCGGGGAAAGATCCGCTCGCTTGGAAATGCATCCGGACAAGGATTGATCGATTGTTTGCTTGATAATGACAAAGTGACACTTGCCACGCAGTATGCCAAAGAGTCCACAATCATCGATTTGGCCTCTTTAGCGGATTTTGTGAATCTCTTTGTCGAACACATGTGGTTTACACCCGGAGGTGATCAGGGTTGAAAGTATTTTTAAGCGACTATAAATTGGATCAGGTGTTGGATTTTTCGGATCTGAAACATTTGTTCAGCCATTTTGCCAACTTAACAGAAATCGATGTCAGTCTTCATGATCAAGAAGGAAGCGAGATTCTGACTTACCGGGTGAATCCCGAGAAAAGCATCTGCGAATTAGTGAAAGAAAAACAATCTGGATGCAATATGCAGATGAAATATGCCGGACTCAAATCCGCTGAACTCGGAGAACCTTACATTTTTCAATGTGGAACCATGGTCAAATGTTCCGTTCCCATTCTCTTTGAAGAGAAATTTTTAGGCTCTTTGGCCTGCGGACCGGTGTTGTTATGGGAAGCCGACGAGATTGCCAAGAATGATTTGGCGGCTTTTGCCAATAAGTATGATATTCAAAAGGAAAAGGCCGAAGAGATTTTGGGGTGTGTCAAACAATTGACACCGGAAAACATGAGAAGTGCAGCGGGCATGCTTGCGGTCATGGTGTCTTATATGTGTAAGGAAGAAAGCATCTTCCTAAAGCAGCGCGCAAAGATCACAAAACAACAAGATCGGATCGCAGATCTGCTCGCCGAAAAGCGAGTGGCCACTTCCAGCCTCGAAACGATCGAGCGTCGCAACAAATTCAAAAAATACCCGTATGAATTGGAAAAAGAGTTGATCGCTTTTTTGCAGACGGGGAATTCCACGAATGCAATGCAAATCTTAAATTCCATTTTAGGAGAAATCTTTGCTCTCTCTTCCGGCAACCTCGAGTCGATCAAAGCCAATATCTATGAGTTAACAGCTGTCTTGATGCGCGCAGCGGTCGATGCGGGGGTATCCTTGTCGGAAATGAATGAGATCTTAAAGAAAGTGACCATTATTTTGGCGGATGAGACCCAATATGATGAAGTCTGTCTTTTGACAACGGAAGCGATGGAAGCAATCAATCAAGTGATTTCCAGCAACCGTTTCACCAAGAAGAGCAATGAAAATCTGATCAATGCGATCAGTTACATTAAAAAGCACTACCGGGAAGACCTCTCGTTGGATATGGTTGCTAAAAACGCGTTTGTCAGCAATTATTATCTGTCCCATTTGTTTCGTGATGAAATGAACATGACTTTCAGCGATTATGTCAATAAAGTTCGAATGGATGCGGCGATCAAACTGATGAAAGAGACCAAAATGTCGATTCAAGAAATAGCGGTGCAATCGGGATTCGCGGATGCCAGTTATTTCACTAAGACCTTTAAAAAATATCATGGAATTACGCCCAAAAAATACATGAGTCTCTATTTTTAGTCGAAAGCCTTCCAATCAAGGGAGGTTTTTTTTAACAAATAAGTCCTATTTTATAACAATTTATCCGGTGTTATATGTAAGCGTTTTTAGTTATAATGGATTCGTAAAATAGAAAGGATTGACTAGAGATGCTCCTAGAAGAGATTTCTTTGCTTTTACAAAAAGGCAAAGCAAAAGAAGTGAAAAGCCTGGTTCAACAAGCGCTTGATGAAGGCGTTCAACCGGCGGATATCCTGAACGAAGGTCTGATCAAAGGCATGTCGATCATCGGCGGAAAGTTTCGGAATAACGAAGTCTTCGTTCCGGAAGTGTTAGTGGCTGCCCGTGCGATGAATTTTGGCTTAGAAATTTTACGGCCGGCATTGGTCAGAGACGGCAATAAAGCCAAAGGGAAGGCCTTGATTTGCACAGTGCACGGAGACCTTCATGATATCGGAAAAAATTTGGTCAAGATGATGATTGAAGGACAAGGAATTGAGGTCATCGACTTAGGTGTGGATGTGGCTCCGGAAGTGATCGCGGAGGCCATTCAAGAACACCATCCCGACCTTCTTTGCCTCAGTGCGCTTCTGACAACCACGATGATGAATCAAAAAGTGATCATTGATTACTTAAAAAAAGCAGGAATTCGAGATCAAGTCAAAATCTTGGTGGGCGGGGCTCCGGTAACGGAACAGTTTGCCCGCGATATTGGTGCCGACGCGTATGCGGCGGATGCGGCCAGCGCTTCAGAATTGGCGCTTGCTTACTGTCGGTAGGTGGCGAAAGATGTTATTAGACATCCATCAATACAAAATCAATATCGACAAGACCTTTCAGGAAAACTATCAATTGTACCATGATGCTTATCATAAACGTCCCGGGAACGTCAGTTTGCGGGTTTTACCACCGTGTGATGTCAGTTTTTATGAGAAAATAGATCTCACTAAATACGATTTCGAGAAAGATATCGAGCAATATACTACCGATCTTCTTGGCTTGTTGGATCAGTCCTATCAAGCTCGGAAAACACTCGATGACAATATGATTCCCACCGTCTTTCCGATTTTGGGAATTGGCGATTATTCAGCGTTTTTAGCGGGAGACATCATTTTTAAACCCGATACGAGTTGGGGCGAACACGTGCTAAAGGAAATTGATGATTGGAAAAAACTGCCACCGTATGGCTCGACCAAATGGTATCGTCTTTTTATGATGATTACCGAACGGTTGATCCAAAAAAGTGCAAAACAAGGAATCCCGTATATGCGAGGATTCTTCTCGCCCCTTGATCTCGCCCATGCGCTTCGAGGAGAAGACATCTATTATGATTTTTATGACGAGCCGGAAAAATTACACGAATTACTCGATTATTGTGCGACTATGACCATCCGCTTTGCGGAAGATATCTATCGACTGGTCGATAAATATGGTAAAGACACAACCTATGGAACTTGGTATACCCGTAAACAAATCAACATGTCCGAAGATATAGCCTGCATGATCAGCGGCGATACGTACCGGGAATTTTGCCGACCGCATACCCAACGAGTCGTCAATCATTTTGGGAGCGGCTATATGCACTGCCATTCCCGGGCGATGTATTTGGTAAAAGAAATATGCGATATGGATCACATCGTCCATCTCTGGTTGGCCACCGACCCGAACCAACCTCGACCGATCGATCATGTGGCCAAATTGGTCAATGACGCTCAAGGTGCTGTGATGGCAATCGACTGCGACACGTTTGCGGAAATCGAAAAAAACTATGAAGCCATGAAAAAAGGCAATTTCTCCATATGTCTTCCGGTCAAGTCTGTGGAAGAGGGAGAAATGGTGATTCAACGTTTCCGACAATTGGAAGCGACACATCGCTAGATAACCAATCGTTTAATATAATAGAAAGGAACAATCGGATGAAGAAATGTTGTCTTTTTCTCATAACTTTGATCTTGACTTGTTCGCTTTCCTGGGTGGCAACATCCAAAGTTCAAGCGGCAGATGCGGACGTCATCCGCATTTGGTTTAGTCAATATGAAGCAGAAAATGCAGCGCTCCAAACAATTGCGGATCGTTATTTTTCCGAGACCGGGAAGGAAGTAGAGGTCATTCCCCGTATCAATGTCTTTAACGCCGTCAATGATTTAGTCAACAACGCGACACTCTCTGAAAGACCAGACATCGTTTTCATGCAAGCGCCGGATATCGGAAGATTGGTCGCAAGCGGGTATTTAGAATCTTTGACTGATAAAATCGACGATGAGCTCCGGAGTCGATTTGTCGATGTGGCATTTTCCGCCTTTCGATTGAACGGCGAAATCTATGGCATTGGTTATTCGGTCGATACGTCGGGACTCCTCTATAACAAAGACATTATTTCAGAAGCCGAACTGCCAAAAACGTGGGAAGAGTTCTTTGCTCTTGCAGAGACAAAGACCGTGATGGACGGTGATAAAATCAGCGTCCATGGCACGCTGCTCAATTCCCGGGATATGTGGTTCACCTATCCGCTGATCAAAACTTACGGTGGGTATTATTACGGGACCTATCCCAACGGTGAATACAATCCGTATGATGTCGGGCTTGATAACGAAGGCATGTTGGATTATATCGCCCAAATCAAGGATGCCCAAAATAAAGGACTGGTACTGACCAATAAGATTCACGGCGAAAGCGAGATTGTCTCTCGATTTGCGAATAATCAGGTCGGGATGATTCTTTATGGGTTATGGTATGCCTCCACCTTCCAACAAAAAGGCATCAATTACGGCATCGCGTCCTTACCGGATTCGAAAGACGGAACGATCTCGCGGGCATTGACCACTGTTCAAGGGTTTGTCATGAATCAGTTTTCACTTCATAAAGAGGATAGCTGGGATTTTCTTAAGTATATGCTTGAAGATGAAAACCAACAATTGTTGATCGAAGCAGGGAACGAATACGAGAGAAAGTTAGGAACTAGAAATCCGGCATCCTTGGCCGTGATCGAAAGCGACTATATCCAATCATCCGCTATTTTATCATCACTGAGCGAGCTCAGTTCCGAGTGCGAACCGTTCCCCAATATTCCCGAAGGACCGATCTGGTACAATTACACAACAACCGTGTTCCAGGCGATATTCTTTGGGGATCAAAGCGGCGAATGCGACGCAGAAATTAAACTCGCCGAGCTCGCCGATAAGATCCGCGATGATGTCCGGCTGATGAATTATCACGCCGATCAAATAGAGCTCCCTTCGTGGGTCATTCCGGCAATCATTGGAGGACTGTTGGTTTTATTGATTGGCTTCTTCCTCTGGAAAAGAGCCAAAAACAGGAATAAACCAAGATACTTAAGATTGCCCTCATGGAAAGAAACATTGATCGCTTGGGGCCTGATGACACCGCTATTGATATTATTGTTGGTCTTCTATGTTTATCCGATCATTCATAATTTTTATCTGTCATTGACAGACTATAGCGGTATCAATCTACGCGACTATGGCTTGATTGGTTTTTCGAATTACAAGGACGTATTTGTCGCCGGACTGGACGGATTGATATCGATGGTCATCTGGACAATCACTTTCGCAGTCGCGGTTGTGACGGTGTCGTTTGTCTTGGGAACATTATTGTCGACTTTGCTTCAAAAAGCGGGAATGCGGATTGCGAGAATCTACCGAATCGTCTTCATTCTTCCTTGGGTGATTCCGACAGTGATCACGCTCCTTATGTGGCAAGGGTTGCTCGAAACGGAGAACGGACTTGTCAATCAGATTTTGGGAGTGATCGGGATCCCGAACATTCCTTGGCTCTCACATCCGGTGGTAGCCAAACTGTCGACAATCCTGGTGATGACTTGGTTTTCCTTCCCTTATTTTATGGTGATTGCGAGCGGACTCTTACAAGCCATCCCCAAAGACTATTATGATGCTGCCAAAGTGGATGGCGCAAGCAGCGCTTATATTTTCTTTTCCATCACTTTACCGTTGGTATTCAAAGCTTTGATTCCGACATTGATCATGTCGTTCATCATGCAATTCAATCAATTTGGTGTGTACATCTTGACCGCTGGTGGACCCGCAGCTGATAAAATCGGCGCACCGGGATCCACCGATCTTCTCATCACTTATGTCTTCAATACCGCCTTCAATACCAATCGCTATGCCGTGGCGGCGACCTATTCCGTGTTGATCTTTGTCTTCGTCGCGCTGTTTGCGGTTGTATCGATGCGGATCACCCGAAAGGTGGCGGAAAGCTGATGAAGAAAAATAAAGCGCGACTAGCCAAAGTAATCATGCATCTGTTTTTGATTTGCCTGCTGATTGTGACCATCACTCCGTTTGCGTATATCATCATGATTGCTTTTGGGAAGAATATTGTCGGCACGTCCGCGACCATACCCAAGGAATTCACCTTGCAAAACTTCCAAAGATTGTTTACGGAAACTAAGTTTATCCATTGGCTAGGAAATTCACTCATCATTTCGCTATTCACAATGGTTGTTGCGACGCTGTTTGTGAGCATTACGGTTTATGTATTTTCCCGTCTCCGTTTCCGCGGGCAAGGAAAGTTGTTTCAGTTCATCCTTCTCATCCAGATTTTCCCTTTGACGCTCTCCATGGTGTCGATCTTCCGGATTTTTGTGACACTGGGGATCTTGAATGACCTAAAAGGACTGATTATTGTGAACTCGACGATTTCCTCGGCCGGATTAGTGTTGCTGGCAAAAGGTTATTTCGATACGATTCCTTATGAAATCGACGAGGCGGCAATGATGGACGGCGCGACGAAATTTCAAACGTTGGTGAAAGTGATCCTTCCACTTGCCAAACCGATGCTTGCCGTAGTTGCGATTCAAAGTTTCGTTATCGCTTATAACGAATATGCGATCGCTTCCACGGTGATGACCCAAGGACTGGATACCATGCCGCTTGCGGTGGGGCTCCAATCGATGATTACCGGCCAGTACGGCACCAATTGGAGCCTGTACTGCGCTGCCGCACTCTTGGGATCGGTTCCGATGATCTTACTTTTCTATTCGTTACAAAAATACTTTATTGGGGGTTTGACCGAAGGATCGGTCAAATTCTAAGGAGACAACAATGGATAAGACAGCCATACTGCATATATCCAGCGGAAACTATTGTTATCCAATCGGGTGCGATACGCTCCGGGTGCGGATTCGGGTGCGGCGAAGTGAGACAGAAAAAATAATCCTTTTCTACAAAAATCAATACAATCATTCACCGCATTTCTTTCAGGTAGAGATGCCTCGGTTGTTGGAAGATCAGGATTTCACTTATTATGAAAGTCCGATTCAAATTCCCGAAAAACACTTCAAATATTACTTCCAAATTTATCCCAAAGCGGGGGAGCCGCTTTACTATGCTTCCGATGGCATCGTCGATGAACCAAAGCCGGAAAACTTCTTTTATTATCCGGCCATTAACAAAGATCAGATTTGGCAATTGCCGGATTGGGCAGAAGGAGAATCCATCTATCAGATTCTAGTCGATCGTTTTTTTGACGGAGATCCCGCCAATAATCCCCCCATTGTCAAACCGAGACACGCTCTTCCTGACCGTGAAACCTATTATGGCGGTGATTTTGCCGGCATTATCCAAAAAATGGAATATCTCAAGTCTTTGGGAGTAAAAATCATTTATTTATCGCCGATTTTCCAATCGCCAAGTTATCACAAGTACGATATCTCTGATTATTATGCCATCGAAACCATTTATGGTGGAAAAGAAGGACTCAAACAACTGGTGAAGACGGCGCATAAAGAGGGAATGAAGATCGTTCTGGATGCCGTCTTTAATCATTGTTCCAGCGAACATCCATTCTTCCAAGACGTTTTATCCAACCAAACACAATCGCCTTATTGTTCTTGGTTCCGGATCGATAGTTTTCCGGTTTCCTTGGAAAAAGGCAATTATGATAATTTTGCAAACGAAGTGCCTACCATGCCCAAATGGGAGACCACAAATCCAGAAGTCATCGAATATCTTACGAATCAAGCCGTTTATTGGATTCGAGAAGCCGATATCGATGGATATCGCTTTGATGTGGCTGATGAGATCAGTCATCGATTCTGGCGAGCGCTTCACGAGAAGATTCGCCACGAAAAGCCAGAGGCATTGCTGATTGGCGAGATCTGGAATCATGCATGCGCCTGGCTGAATGCCGCCGAACTCGACACCGTGACCAACTATAAATTCCGGCAATACCTGTTGGCATTGCTGGAAGAAAAAATCACGCCTGATCGCTTTATCCATCTGATTCAGCGCAACAAGAGCTTATATCAAACGCCCGCAACTCATTACCTCATCAATCTAATGGGAAGTCATGACACCTTAAGACTCGCAACCGCCTTGAACAATGAGAAGAAGCATTACCTGGCACTCTCGCTGCTTTATTGTTTCGAAGGCATGCCGCTCCTTTATTATGGTGATGAGATCGGATTAGAAGGCGATGTCGATCCCGACAATCGCCGGGCCATGCTCTGGGACCAACCCGAAAGCGAAGCTCAAGCAATGTTTCGTCACATTGCGAAGTTTCGCTCCGAATCAATGATTTTGAAAAAAGGCGAGTCAACGTTTTTGGAAGGTCAGCCGACGAGTGTGCAATTTTTAAGAACGTTTGACAAGGAATCGATTCTGGTAGTCGCAAACATCGGGACTACCACGCTCAAAATCGATCAACGCCAATATTCTTATCTCATCGGAAAGGCGCATATTGAAAAATCTGGCTACTTTGTGCCACCGATGTCGCTTGCTTTATTTTTAGTAAATCAATCCAACCAATAGGATGAGATAAAAGGAGGATTTGAATAAAATGCAAAGATTGTTTCGATTTGTAGCATTTTCACTGCTTGCATGCCTGACTTTCGGTGGGCTGGTTGCCTGTAATGATGATACAACAGCCGCAACCGACGTCACCACGACCACAGCAGCGCCCACTTCAAGCGGAGATACAACAACAACCGCAACCGAGGCGCCCACGACCGCCAACACCAGCCCGTATTTTCTAGCGGGAAATTTTTCCGGTTACGTCGCGAATGACGAGGATTTTCGGATGACCGAAATCCCTGATCGGGCCGGTTGGTATCAGATCACGGTGTCTTTGACAGTAGACAACCGCGACAACGCCTATGATGGTCACTATTACAAAGTGACCGATGGCACCTGGACCACCTGCTATGGCACGGATAATTACGCGCTTCAACCGGCACCGGCTTCACCGACCGGTGGAGGGTTGGGATCGATCTGGGTCTATGATAACATGGAACTCACGGTTTTGTTTGATTCCAACACCCTCACCATCTATGACAATTCCATGGAACGAGAACTCGAAAATCCAGTGATTTACGGCGATTTCTCCAATTGGTCGTTATCGGATGAAGCCGCTGTCGTTTTGACGGAATCAGATGATGACAACTTATTTGTCGGGTCTTTGACATTGCCGGCATATACCGGAAGCGATGAATTAGGATATTCCTTGGCTGTCTGCTTGTCGGAAAAGTATTATGTCTGGCAAGGAAGTGGCTCTTGGGGAGCAAACGATCAATATCTCTTTGACGGCAGTGCCGGCGGCATGGGACTGGTGTCTCATTTAAAACCGGAAGTTGAAACGACGTATGACCTCGTCTACAATGCCACCACCCATATCACCACCGTGACTGTGACGTTGGCAGAACCGGTGATTTATGGCGATTTCTCCAATTGGTCGTTAACGGATGCGGCCGCGGTCGTTTTGACCGAATCGGATGATGATGAGAACTTATTTGTCGGCTCTTTGACATTACCGGCTTATACCGGAACCGATGAATTAGGATATTCCTTGGCGGTCTGCCTGACCAAACAACTCTATTTCTGGGAAGGCGTCGGTTCTTGGGGAGCTGGTGAACAATATCTCTTTGACGGCAGTGCCGGCGGCATGGGACTGGTGTCTCATTTAAAACCGGAAGTTGAAACGACATATGATCTGGTGTACAATGCCATCACCCATATCACCACCGTGACTGTAACGTTGGCAGAACCGGTTATCTATGGTGATTTCTCTTCTTGGTCACTCGATCCAGCAAATGCCATCGTCTTGAACCAAGATGCCGAAGATGAGAATCTATTTATTGGTACCTTCAACATGCCAGCTTATACCGGAACCGGTGAAGGCTATATGCTCGCTGTCTGCTTGACCAAACAACTCTATTTCTGGGAAGGCGTTGGTTCTTGGGGAGCTGGCAAGCAATACCTCTTCTCCGGAGATGATGGCGGGATGGGGAAAGTCACGTATTTGGATTTAGATGAGGCGATGGAACTCGTTTTCACGTATAATGCCACAACGCATCAAACCTCGATCACGCCACCGACTGAGAAATCGGTTGCGCCATTTGAAAAATTGGCAGCGCCGACATTATATGGGACCTTTACCCGAGTAGATGATGATAGCCAATGCTTCCTCTTAGAAGGAGAAGGAGCGGCCATTATGACGAAAGTCGTCGGTGAGACCGACCTTTATGAAATCACGCTAACATTGCCGGTATTCGTAGCACCCACAACAGGTTATTATACAGCAGATGCCGGTTATCGGTTTATTACTGTACTAACGAAAGCCAACGTTGGTTGGGGCTATTATGCCGGAGAACAATATCTCTTTGACGGTTCACCGGCTGGAATGGGCGGAGCGACCATTATCAATATCACCGAAGCCGGTGCTTACCGCTTTGTCTATAACGCAACGACAAATGTAACAACTTATACGAAAGTCGAATAAGAATTCTAATAATTGATGGGATGATGACATGTTCAGAACCGCAAGCTGGGTACCCGATTTTCGACATCTCGAAAAGGTACTGCAAAAGCAAAAACCGGCACGACCGGTCTTCTTTGATTTTATTATCGGCAATGATAAAGAAAAACTGTTAGTGGGAAACGACTATTGCGTCGAAACTGAATTTGACCGGGTCGTGACGACGATCAGGGCTTTTGATTCGGCCGGATATGATCATGCCCCCATCATTGTTCGCGGACTTACTTTCTCTCGGAAAGACGATCCGTCGCATCACGGTGAAACCAAATCATTAAACAGCGGTGCGACGATCGTCGATCGGGAAAGCTATTTGGCCTATCGCTGGCCAGAGATTGACAATTGTGATTTTAGTTTGATACCGGAAGCGGGAAAATATTTAAGCCGACATGTGAAGTTCGTTCCCTTCAGTTTGGATGGCATTTTGGAAAACACTATCGGAATTATGGGGTATGAAAACTTATGTTTTGCTCTCTACGATGATCCTGAACTGGTAAAAGATGTCTTTTATCAGGTGGGGAGACGCATCAAAGCATATTTCGCCCGCTGTCTCGAATATCCCGAAGTCGGTGCGATCCTTTGTAACGACGACTGGGGGTTCAATTCCCAAACAATGGTGCCGCCCGCTCTTCTTCGTGAACATGTGTTTCCTTGGTATCGAGAGATTGTGGCACTTGCGCATCAAAAAGGCAAGTATGCGATATTGCATTCTTGCGGGTATTTTGACGATATTATCGATGACATAGTTCACGATATGAAATTTGACGGAAGACACTCTTACGAAGACAAAATCAAACCGGTCGAAACCGCCTATTCTCTGCTGTTTCCCAAAATTGCGGTCATGGGCGGAATCGATGTTGATTTTCTAGCAAGATCCACACCGGATTTGATCCGGAAGCGGGTGAAGGATATGTTGAGACTCGCTTCCCAAGGGGGCTATGCATTAGGATCCGGCAACTCTGTACCGGATTATATTCCCAATGAAAACTTTGTCGCGATGCTTCAAGCGGCATATGAAATGGACGGAACCGATCATGATTGATAAACAAAAATGGCTGAATAAAATCAAGGAAAACCGAAACGAATCCATGCCGATACTGACGTTTCCAGGAATACAAGCTCTGGGGATCACGGTCAATGATTTGGTGAATTCGGCAACGCTTCAAGCTCAAGTGATGGCACACATTGCCAAGACCTATCCGATGAGCGCCGCTTTATCGATGATGGACTTATCGGTGGAAGCGGAAGAGTTCGGCGCAAAGATCCGTTTCTTTCCAATGGAAGTACCCACGGTGATCGGCGCGGTGATCAACAGTCCAATGGACGCGATGACATTGATGGTGCCTCAATTAGGAAACAAACGGACAAAGACGTATGTCGAAGGCGTACGGCTGGCAAAAACCTTGATCAAAGACAAGCCAGTTTTTGCCGGAGTGATCGGACCCTTTTCCTTGGCCGGCAGGCTGATGGATATGACGGAGATCATGGTCAATAGCATAATGGATCCCGATATGGTCCATGTGACGCTGGAAAAAGCGACGGCGTTCATCCAACGTTATATTCTCGCTTTCAAAACAGCAGGGGCCGATGGCATTATCTTGGCCGAACCGGCCGCAGGACTATTAAGCCCGGAAATCTGCGAGAAATTTTCCAGTTATTATATTCGAAAGATCAAAGCGGCCGTATCGGATAGTGATTTTCTTTTCATTTATCACAATTGTGGCAACGTCGTTCCGTTAAAAGACACCATTTTATCCATCGACGCGGATGTCTATCATTTTGGTGACCACATCGATTTGGAAGATATGTTGAAAATATTTCCAAAAGACAAGCTGATCATGGGGAACATTTCCCCGGCAATGCTGTTAAAAAAACAAGATCCTGAACAAATCAAAATCCAGGTTCGAGCGTTGTTGGAAAGGCTGTCTCCCTATGATAATTTCATTATCAGTTCCGGGTGTGACATCCCTCCGGCAACACCGCTAGAAAACCTGGATGCCTATTTTGAAGCTATTGATGAATTCTATTCAAATAACAGAAAATGAGCCATATCGAAGTGTATCAATTCCCTTTTGATGGGGAAAATCAAAGCAAAACAGTGTCTTTTTATCTTCCAGAAAATTGGGATTGCGCGAACAAAACGATCCCGCTTTTGGTCATGCATGACGGACATAACCTATTTTTTAAAAGTCAGTCGGCGTTTGGAGAGACTTGGAAGGTAAAAGAAACGTTGGATGAACTTTATCAAACGACCAACCAGCAGTTATTCGTTATCGGTATCGCGGCTCCGTCGATAGCCCGCTTTGATGAGTATTCTCCGTTTCCTTTGTCTTGTGATCCAAGATATTTATCGTTTCAACCGGATCATCTTCCCGGAGGCAAGGGAAACGACTATCTGAAATGGATCCGCCTGGTGATCCTTCCCTTCTTTCTTTCGAAATACCCAATTGATTCCAAGCGCATTTATATGGCCGGATCATCAATGGGCGGATTCATTTCTCTTTACGCCGGATACAAGTATCCGAATGTTTTCAGCAAGATTGGCG
>JAAYZB010000142.1 GCA_012515085.1 Acholeplasmataceae bacterium | reverse complement strand
TTGCTTGGGACCGTGACACCGTTTTGTTCTTGCAGTTCCATTCCCATCTTCATTGGCTTTACAAAAGCGGGCTTGCCGATTGGCGTCACGTTTTCGTTTCTGATCTCCTCACCGCTCGTTGATTTAGCGTCTGTGCTGTTGCTTGCAAGTATTTTCAACTGGCAAATTGCTTTGGCGTATGTCGTGGTAGGGTTGGTGATTGCCGTCGTTGGTGGAACAATGATTTCTGTCTTTAAAATGGAACGCTACGTGGAGGAATTCGTCACCGCAAAAAGTGACAGCGAAGCAATCGATCTGAACGCCATCGAAGAACCCAAGATGTCCAGAAAGGATCGCCTCCGGTATTCCTGGGATCAAGTCAAGGAAATCATCCACAAAGTTTGGCTCTATGTGTTGATTGGTGTCGGGATTGGCGCAATCATTCACGGCTTCATTCCCCAAGCATGGATCGAATCGATCTTGGGGTCAAATAATCCCTTCTCAGTCATTCTCGCAACCCTTGTTGGGATTCCCATGTATGCGGATATCTTTGGAACACTGCCAATTGCGGAGGCTTTGGTTTTGAAGGGGGTTGGCATCGGTACGGTGCTTGCCTTTATGATGGCGGTCACAGCGCTATCGCTTCCCTCCATCATCATGATAAAAAAAGTTGTTAAGACAAGACTTCTTGTGATGTTTGTCGGTATCGTCATCATAGGGATCATCGTCATGGGTTATTTATTCAATGCGTTTGGTTATTTTTTAATATAAAGATAAAAGGAGAAGAAACAGATGGAAATAAAAGTGTATGGCTCAGGCTGTGCCAACTGCAAAAAATTATTGGATAATGTTGAACGAGCATGTCGAGAACTCAGTTTCAATGCGAAAGTTGATTATGTCACTGATACTATGGAAATTGTGAACGCCGGGTTGATGAGAACACCGGGTTTGATGATGAACGGAAAAATCGTTGCTTATGGCCGGGTTCCGAATGTGGAAGAAATCAAGAAACTGATTGAAGCGAACCAATAGAGCTTTTCTATGTCTGGCAGAAACTCTTGAATTTGCTGCATCTCTGGAAATTGCCTGAAGAAAGGATTAAAGCATGAAAAATAGAACGAGCGCAATGAAAGAATCGTCCGCTTGTTGTGAAAGTGATTGCGGGCATCACAATCAAAACGACGCATCACAAGAAATCTTCAAAGGTCAAACATGTGGTTGTGGATCAACCATCCATGGGCTGAACATTGATTTTCTCTATCTTGATTTATCAAGCTGTCAACGATGCCTTCAAACCGAATCAACACTGGAGAAGTCCATCGCTCGGGTCAAAGAAATGTTGGAATCTGCAGGATATAAGGTGATCCTTAATAAGATTCATGTGGATTCCATCGAAAAAGCAAAAGAATATCAGTTTTTAAGTTCGCCAACGATTCGCATGAATGGCAAAGATATCATTTCCAATCTCATAGAGTCGAATTGCCAGGATTGTGGCGAATTGTGTGGGAATGAGATTGTTTGTCGGGATTGGGTTTTTGAAGGTGTTCGTTATCAAGATCCCCCGGAACCGATGATTTTGCGAGCCATTCTGAAAGAGATATTTCAACCCTCTCTCAAGAAACAAAGCGAGCATTATGAAGTTCCGCAAAACTTGCGGAAATTCTTTGACAAATTAACCCGTTAAATTTATCCAACAGGAGTGACATTGTCGGCTTTTTCTTTTGGTTATTCGGTGATAATCTAATATCGAATAAAAATTATCATACCGAACAGGAAATAGTATACATATCTATGGACTGAGCAGATGATCATTGATGTGAAGTGAACCTATAATACAAAAGAAACCTAATCATATTTATGAACCAATTATCTTTAATAAAAAAACAACAACACTTATCATGTTCTTATTGACTAGAATCGCATGGAATCGCCCTGTTTTTCTTGACATGAGGTCGAAAATTGGCTAGAATAGTCAAAGTTGATGTGAGAAGATGTTTTTGTTTTTTTTTTCGTGTGATCCATTTATAAGATGAGATATTAGGACATTCTTTTTTTTATTAGCTGTGTTCAAGATAAGTGTTGATAAGGCTTGAAGATATCGATTGGGAATGGC
>JAAYZB010000141.1 GCA_012515085.1 Acholeplasmataceae bacterium | reverse complement strand
TACCGGATGGCGCTTTACTATGAAAAAATAAACGATACCTTAGAAATGGATAAACACTTGGCTTTTGTCATTGCGAACGGGAAAAACCATCACACCGCACAAAGAGCAAAGGACAAATTCCATAATTTGGTCAAGATCGAAGACTTTGTCAAAAAAGCCGATGAAGTCAATGTCATGGATGCGGAAGTATCGGAAAAAGATGAACCACTCGCAATTGAGACGGACGAGTCCGAACCAGACAACGAGGCAGAGTCCTCAGTGAATGAAGACGACGGTCAAGACGATTAATAAGCCAATTTTCATAAAAAAGGAAGGATTTCGAGCGAAATCCTTCCTTTATTTTTTAGTGATCGTTTTTATTGACGGGACCGAGTTTTCATATGGGGGAAAAGCAAAACATCGCTCATCGAGGCGCTATTGGTCAGTAGCATGACCAGTCGGTCGATCCCGATTCCGATACCGCCCGTTGGCGGCATGCCGTATTCCAGCGACTCGACAAAGTCGATATCCATGTCGTTGGCTTCTTCATTGCCCAGGGCTTTTTCCTTCAATTGGTTTTCAAAGCGTTCTTTTTGGTCGATCGGATCGTTTAACTCCGTGTAGGCGTTGGCGTATTCGCGACTACCGATAAAGAGTTCGAATCGCTGAGTGAACCGGTCACTGCCGGGCTCTTTTTTGGTGAGCGGCGAAATTTCGATCGGATGACCCGAGACAAACGTCGGTTGAATGAGATCGGCTTCGCAATATTCTTCAAAGAAGAGATTGATGATATGTCCGACGCTATAGAGGTGCTTTTCCATGGGAAGATGATGGCTTTCAGCCAAGCGTTTGGCTTCTTCGAAATCCGTGATTTGATAGAAGTCGATTCCGGTCTTTTCTTTGATCAAATCCACCATATGGACGCGTCGCCAACCTTTTTCCAGGTTGATTTCCAAGTCGCCATAAGGAACTCGAGTGGTCCCGAGCGTCTTTTGGGCAACGGCGATGATCAAATCTTCACAAAGATCCATCATGCCTTCCAAATCACTATAGGCCAAATAGAGTTCAATCGAGGTGAATTCGGGACTGTGTTTGATGTCCATGCCTTCGTTTCGGAATAGTCTGCCGATTTCATATACACCGTCAAACCCACCAACGATCAAGCGCTTTAAATATAGTTCGGGGGCGATTCGAAGATAAAACGGCATGTCAAGGGCATTATGATGTGTAACAAACGGTCGGGCATTGGCTCCGCCAAGAAGTGGATGCAAAATGGGGGTTTCCACTTCCAGATAACCGAGATCGTCCAAGTAATTCCGAATGGAGCGAATGATCTTGGAACGGAGGATGAAGGTTTTTTTCGAGTCGTCATTCATGATGAGATCGAGATACCGTCTCCGATAGCGTTCTTCGACATCGACCAGCCCATGGTATTTTTCCGGTAACGGTCTTAAGGCTTTTACGAGATGAATGTACTGGGTGACTTTGACGGTGAGCTCGCCGGTATGGGTGATCATGGGAATGCCAATGACGCCAATGATGTCGCCCAAGTCGCCGGTTTCGAATAAGTTGTATGCCTCTTCGCCCACCACATCTTGGCGGACATAGAGTTGAACTTGGCCGTATTGATCTTGAATATGGGCAAAACCAGCCTTGCCTTTGATTCGTCTTGTCATGATCCGTCCGGCAATTTTGATTGTATCCGGATCGGGACAGTCGTGGAGTTCCTCTTTGGAACAGGCTTGGTAAGCCTGTTTGAACGTCTCGGTATTATGATTGCGGTCAAAGCGGCTCCCATAGGGATCGATGCCACGTTCCTTGAGCAGTTCGGCCTTTTTTCGGCGGATGATTTCTTGTTCAGTCAGTTTCGGTTCCATGGTCCCGTCTCCTATTCTTTCGGATAATCAGTGGCTTGTTTTAATAAATCGAGGTTGTTATTCATGATAGAGATATAATCTTTGCCGGCTTTGCGGTCTTTGTCCGTCAAGGTTTGAAGAATATCAAACTCCAGTTTGATCGGATTCACACCCTTCTCTGCCAGGGCTTCAAAGACGGCGGCGGAGAGAGGCGAAGTGATATTTTTCTCATAAATAATATGGCGGATGGAATACTCCAGCGCGACTGCGACGATCCGATCTCTTTCCTGGGTTGTGAATTGTTCGGGTTCTTCGTGATATCCCGGAGAAATCGATTTATAGAAGAAATCATAATCGGCATGAAGATAGCCATAGATATTAGTGGACATGAGAGTCGGCTTTGTGGCCGCTTTCAAAACGGTGTCGTAGTTGTCGCTCAATGATTGTAGGTCGTCATCAAGCTTGGTGTAGTTTTCCGAAATTGTATCCAGATGATCCGGATATTGTTCGCTGAGCTTCAAATACAATAGCGACGCGGCTTGTTTGACCCGAAGCGGACTGATCCAAAAATGCGGATCAACACCCAACGGACTAGATTGGATTTCGGTGGTGTCATCATGATCGTGTTCTTCGCTTGGATCATGGACAACTCCTAAAATGAATTCGATGTATTCGGGATAATCCTGCAACTTCACGAGATCGACGTCGGAGTTGATGAAGATCTTATTGATTTGAAGATCGATGTATTGGTCATAATTCGCGCCAACATAAAACAGGATATCCGCCTTCGTCATGGCAATGATCTCTTTCGGAGACCAGTCCACAGAACTCGAATGTGAGGTGACGCCGGGAACGATCCCGACAGAGACCGGGGTATCTTTTAAGATTCTTTCCGCTACGTATTGAAGTGGATAGACAGTGACATAGATATTGTGTTCTTCAACAGCCGTACATCCGGAAGACATAATGAATAAGATAAAAATAACCACTGCCGATATCAGTCTTTTCAAATTGATCACATGCTTTCTCTGCTTGATTGGCTAACGTCGCCTTTGTTGATTGTCAACGTGATTTTTCTTCGATTATTTCATATAAAGTAGAAGCCTTATCTTTGCCAACGGAAGCGATGGTGTCCAAGACTTTCACAGTGAATTCCTTGTCACCGTAAGTGATCGTCAAGAGATCACCGGCCTCCACTTGGGTGCCCGGTTTTGCCAAGCGCCCGTTGATCAGGATTTTTTCTTTGGCCGCAACTTCTTTGGCGATGGTTCGGCGCTTGAAGATGCGGGAGACTTTTAAAAATTTATCGAGTCGCATAAGTCCTCCAAAAAAGCGGGGATACTTTGTCGTATCCCCCCAAATGTTTATGCCGATTCTTTTGCCGGTTTCTTCGTTGATGCGGATCCATCCGCTGATTCGGCGGGTTGGTCGCTCTCAGGGGCCGGTGTTTTTTCTTCGGGTGAGCCAGTTGTATTGGACACCAGGATATCATCCCAGCGGGACAATCGTCCGGTTTTGACAATCTCATCGATGTCTTCGCGGGTCAAGGTTTCGACTTCCAAGAGATAATGGGCGATTTTGTTGAGCAACTCTTTGTGTTCGGAGATGAGTTTCATGGCACTCTCATAACAAGAGTGGATGATTCCCCGTATTTCTTTGTCGATTTCTGTGGCGATCGCTTCCGAGAAGTTTTTGTCCTTTCCGTAATCGCGACCAAGGAAGACAGCACCGGTGTCGTGTTCGTACGTGACCGGTCCAAGATTTTCCGACATGCCATATTCTGTGATCATGGCTCTGGCGATTTGTGTGGCCCGTTGCAAGTCGTTGTGCGCGCCGGTCGAAATCTCATTGAAGGTGAATTCTTCAGCCACCCGTCCTCCCAAGAGACCGGTGATCAACTCCAATAAACTTTGTTTGGTTTGAACAAATGCCTGTTCTTCCTCCGGCAACATCAAGTTGTACCCACCGGCTTGACCACGGGGAATGATGGTGACTTTGTGAACGATACTGGCGTTTTCAAGTTTTAAGCCGATGACCGCATGGCCAGCTTCGTGAAAGGCGATGATTTTTCGTTCTTTCTTCGAAAACACGCGCGATTTCTTCGCAGGACCCATCATGACGCGATCGACCGCTTCATCGATGTGATAGAGCTCGATTTGCCGCTTGTTTTCTCTCGCCGCCAACAGCGCGGCTTCGTTCATCAAGTTTTCAAGATCGGCACCGGTGAAACCGGGAGTTCGCCGACCGATTTCTTCGAAAGAGATGGCGGGATTGATTTTTTTCTTGCGGGAATGGACTTTCAGGATCTCGACACGGCCTTTGATATCCGGGCGCGAGACATAGATTTGCCGGTCGAAACGTCCCGGACGCATCAACGCGGGATCGAGAATATCGACCCGGTTCGTCGCTGCTAGAACGATGACGCCGGAGTTGTGGCCAAAACCGTCCATTTCGACCAAGAGTTGGTTCAAGGTTTGTTCCCGTTCGTCATGACCGCCACCAAGACCGGTTCCACGCTGTCTGCCGACCGCATCAATTTCATCGATAAAGAGAATACAGGGCGCGTTTTGTTTGGCGACCCGGAACATATCGCGGACGCGGCTGGCGCCGACACCGACAAACATTTCCAGAAAGTCGGAACCACTGACAAAGTAGAAGGGGACGCTGGCTTCGCCGGCGACCGCTCTTGCGATCAACGTCTTTCCGGTTCCCGGAGGACCGACGAGCAATACGCCTTTGGGGATTCTTGCGCCGAGTTCAATATATTTTTTCGGATTTTTCAGGAAGTCAATGATTTCTCGAAGTTCCTCTTTTTCCTCATCGGCACCGGCCACGTCCTGAAACGTGGTTTTTTGGCCTTTGCTCAAGCGAGCCCGGCTTTTACCGAAGTCAAATGCTTGCTTGTTGGCGTTGGTGCCTCCCCGCATCATGAACACGAGCATGATGACAATGCCAGCCACCAATATGATGGGGAAGAGGATGTTGATCCAGTTATAAGTCGCGGCACGTTCATAGTTATAGACGACGTCATTGGTTGCACTGGCGTCGGTGTTCAACCGGGTAATGATGGCATAGACCGCATCAAACTCGGTATCGTTGGCTAAGTAAGTGACATACTCCTCATCGCTTAGGAGCAGTCCGGTGACTTTGTAGCCCCGGTAATTGGCATCGCCGGAGAGTGGCGCAATGTCGACGGTTTTGACACCGTTTAAGTCTAACACGTTGATAAACTGGCTATTGGTCAGTTCCCGTGGGGCATTGCCTTTGCCAAAACTGAAGATGATCGAGATCGCGAGTAAAACCAAAAGCGCGATCATCAAAAAATGTGATGTGCGATTGGTAAAAGGACTTTTCTGTTTTTGGGTTTGTTTTTCAGCCATTTGTTTTCCTCAAATCATTTCTTGTAGACGGAAGGTTTCAAGACGCCTACATAAGGTAAGTTGCGATAATATTCATCATAATCCAAACCGAATCCGACCACGAATTCCTTCGGAATGGTCACACCGATATACTTGGGTTCAAACGGTACGATTCGTCCACTCGGTTTATCAAGGAGTGTGATGACTTCCACGGACTTCGCTCCGCGGTAAAGCAAGAGTTTGCGGATGACATCGATGGTTTTAGCGGTATCGACGATATCTTCCGCAATCAAGACATCGCGGTTCAAGACGGAAGCATCCAGATCTTTTGTGATTTTGACATCTCCCGTCGAGGCAACACCGCCGTGATAACTGGTGACACCCATCAAATCGATTTCACAGTAGAGGTCGATATGTTTGATGAGTTCGCCCATGAACGGGAGACAGCCTTTCAAGAGACCGATGATGAGCGGCTTTTTATTGCGATAATCGTGGGTGACTTCCTCACCTAAGCGCTGACAGATCGCTTTGATTTCCGGTTCGCTCACGAGGATTCTTTCAATGTCATTTTCCAACATGGTTGTTTCCTTTCCAATATTCCATCCGGACGAAATGATTGCCGGGTGTAGTCCGTTTTCGATAGTAACCGGGAATCCAAAGCAGATCCCCGTTTTTGGAAAACACCAGGGGAATGGTTTCCCGTTCGGATTGTGGGACTTTTTTTTCGATGAAGAAGGTTTTGAGTTTCTTGGAGCCATAAGCGAAATGAATTCGATCTCCCGGACGACGATTTCTCACCAAAAGCGGAAAGATGGAATCTAAATCATTATACCATAATTCATAGGGTTTTCCACGGGAATTGCTGATATTTTCACTGACCTGAAAGGTGGCACCGTGCGGAAGTGTGATTTTTGTAAATCCCGTCAACTGGTGCTCATATTGCGAATAGGTTGGTTTTTCCCGAACAAAGTCCAGTGTGTGATAATGTTTGATGACCACCAGGGATTGATCGATATCGATCTCCATTTGAGGCTTTTTATTGTGGCAGCAGGAGACGAGCTCCTGGAGTTGCCGATACGAGACTTCAATCGTATCTTTCGAGAGAGTATTGATAATCAAGGTGAATAACTCTCTTAAAATCACCGTCTCCAGGGGTTTGATTTTGTCAATTGCCAACGTAGCGCCATCTTCGTGATAGGAGACAAGGAGGTCATGAAGGGTCTTGGCCTCCTTGCGGATGTACTGAGTCAACTCTTGCATGGATTCGGTAAATTGAGTTGTTTTTTCCAAAAACAGCGGATTTTCTTTGAAGCATAAGGGTAAGAGCTGATGGCGAAACCGGTTTCGGGTATAGTGATCCTGCCAATTGGAATCATCTTCCAGATAAGGGACCTGTTTTGCTTTTTGGTAGGCTTCGATTTGTTTTCGGGAAACATTCAATAGTGGACGGATCACTTTCAGCCCGCGCATGTCGGATTGACTGCGCATGCCAGCAATGGCACTCAGGGTGCCGCCTCTGACCAACCGCATCAGAACGGTTTCCGCCTGATCATCGGCTTGGTGAGCCAGCACGAGTTTATTGGCGTGATACTTTGAGGCAAGTTGAATAAAAAAGTCATAGCGGGCATATCGGGCGGCTTGTTGGAAATTAGTGTTGTCGGTATGTTGATAATCCAAGATTTCACAAGGCAATTGGTTCTGCTTGGCGACGGCTTGAACCAATTCCGCTTCTTTCAAGTTTTCCTTTCGGGTGTGATGATTCACATGAGCGACGATGAGGGTCAAACGAAAACGATCTTTGATGGCCACCAAAGCGTCGAGGAGCACCATGGAATCGATTCCACCGCTGACGGCCACCACCAAAGTATCTCCTGGGTGGAAGAGCGTTTCATTTAAAAAGGGCATGGATTCAGTCACCCGCTTTCCTAAACGGCAATTTCAACGTGAAAACAGATAAAGTGTATCAAGAAGATGTGATTGTTTTGTGCGGTATTTCTCACCAATTTTACAGGCAAGGATCAGTGATGCTATGATATAATGATATCATACAGGAGGCTGCTATGTCTAAATTTATCCTTGCCAGCAATTCACCCCGTCGCAAAGAACTTATGGAACTCATCGGCTGGGAGTATGAGATCATCACCGCAAATATCGAAGAAAACGTTGATCCGGAATTAAACCCGGAAGAAGCGGTCACCGAATTGGCTTTCCAAAAAGCCCTGGCGGTGTTTCGCCACCATAAAGACAAGGTGGTGCTGGGCTTTGATACGTTGGTCTATACGGATGGTAAGATTTATGGAAAACCCAAAGATGCCCAAGAGGCAAGGCGAATGCTCAAGGAGTTGGCGGGTAAAACCCATGCGGTCGTCACTGGAGTGGCGATTATGACGCAAGCGAAATCGAAATCGTTTTTTACAAAAACATTGGTGACATTTTATCCGATGAGCGACAAAGAAATAGAGGAATATGTCGCAACCGGCGAACCGCTCGATAAAGCTGGAGCTTATGCCATTCAAGGCGTTGGGTCCCGCTTTGTCGAAACAATCCAGGGAGATTATTTTACCATCGTCGGGATGCCGATTGCCCGGCTGTATCAAGAATTGAAAGAAATGCAATTGCTTTAAAGAACGATCCGGTTAGCAAATAAAACTTTATGCGGCCTTCATAACGGCATTGGCGATTGCATCGACAACCCGCGAGTCAAAGATATCGGGAAGAAGATAGTCAGCGGAAAGTTCCGAATCCTTCACCAGGCCGGAAAGCGCCTCTACCGCTGAAAGTTTCATTTTTAGAGTCACCGCTTTCGCTTTTGAAGCGAGAACGCCTTTCATCAATCCGGGAAACACCAATACATTGTTGATTTGATTGGGATAATCACTGCGTCCGGTGCCGATAATTGCCGCACCGGCTTTTTTCGCGCTCTCCGGCATGATTTCCGGCGTGGGATTTGCGAGGGCGAAGAGGATGGGATCTTTGGCCATCCGCTTGACCATCGCTTCCGTCACAAGGTTCGGTGCGCTGAGGCCGATAAAGAGATCGGCGCCTTCTAGAAGATCGGTCAACGTGGATACTGAGGAGGCAGGACTTTGAACGATATTTTGCATCAAAAGCTCTTTAACGACAAAGTCGGCGTTTGCGCAATTGTCGAAGGATATGACACCTTCCTTGTGATAGGCATAGAGGTGTTTCGCACCCAAGAGACTTAACATCCGGCAGACGTTGCTGCCAGCGGCACCGGTGCCGCTTACGACGATTTTGATCTTGGATAAGTCTTTTTTTAAGTAGCGACAAGCGTTTTTCACTGCCGCGCTGACGACAATGGCCGTACCGTGCTGATCATCGTGAAATACAGGAATGT
>JAAYZB010000140.1 GCA_012515085.1 Acholeplasmataceae bacterium | reverse complement strand
TCGAGCTGAAACTGCTTGCCGATGTCGGAATCATCGGCTTTCCAAGTGTGGGAAAATCAACATTGATCAGTGCTATCTCCGGTTCAAAGCCAAAAATTGCCGATTATCCTTTCACAACGCTCATCCCAAATCTTGGTGTCGTAGAAATGCCACCAATTCCGCCTTTTGTTGTGGCGGATATGCCCGGAATTATCGAAGGAGCGGCGAAAGGTAGTGGACTAGGAATTCAATTTTTGAAACATATTGAAAGAACTCGGGTCTTGTTACATATGATTGACTTCTCAGATACTTCCGGTCGCGATCCTTACAAGGACTATTTGATAATCCAAAACGAACTCGCTTCATACCATTTCAATTTGTCACAGCGACCTCAGATAATCGTTGCCAATAAGATGGATCTCCCTGGTTTCTCCTCTCGACTCGATGCTTTCAAACATTCTCTGAAAGACGCAATTCCCGTTGTGGCCATCAGTGCCCAGGAAAGGCTTCATTTGAAAGAGCTAGTCGCTCTCACTTATCAGACGCTACAAAACGCACCTTACTTCTCATTGACCGAGGAACCGGTTATTCAAGACTCTGTTCTTTATAAATATGAGAAAAAAGAGCCCGAGATCCGAGTTGAAATAATCAGTGATCATCTATTCGAGGTATCCGGAAAAGAAGTAGAACGGCTCTATTATCGAACCGGGTTTCAATCAGAGGAAGCACTTCAGCGTTTTTTCCGTCAATTAAGGCTGCTTGGAGTTGATGATAAATTGCGGTCATTAGGCGCAAAACATGGTGATACCATTCATATATTCGATTCGGAATTTGAGTTTTTTGACAAATAAAGCGGTAAGGACAAAAAATATTTCAAAATTCAATATGATATTTATGTGATATATTTATTGATATATTATATATTCAATATGTTTTTATTAAGTTATTTATTTGTTATTATTATGCAGAATATTAATAAAAATATGAAATATGAATTGTTTGAGAAGCGCGGAGGTTGGCTATGTACAGTTACATGAAAGGAATCATCACCGACATAAAACCTGATTATATCACTCTTGAAGTAGGCGGTATAGGTTACAAAATATTAACTCCAAATCCCTATGCGTTCGTGATTGATGCTGAAACAACCCTTTTTCTTTACCAAAAAGTGGCAGAAGATGATATTTCGCTTTTTGGATTCAATAGCCCCGAAGAAAGGGATTTGTTCTTAAAATTGATCAGCGTCAACGGCATTGGCCCCAAAAGCGCAAAAGCAATTCTAGCTGCTGGAGACGTTGCTTCGATCACAGGCGCAATCGAATCCGGAAATGCTCGATATTTACAAAAGTTCCCGGGGATAGGCCCCAAAGCCAGCCAACAGATTATCTTGGATTTAAAAGGAAAGATCGATTTTGATATCGCTCCCTCCTTCATAAACTCCTTAGAGGAAGTAGATGAGGCATTACAAGCTCTCGGATACAATCATAAAGAGATTCGCAAAGTATTAGACAAACTCGATCAATCAAAAACAACAAGTGAACTGATCAAAGATGCTTTGAAATTAATGTTAAAATGAAAATGCGCCGAAACAGGCGCATTTTTTTTGTTTAACATCGCTACTATATTTGGAAAATTCGAATCAAATCATCCCGCTTATATGCTTTTGCAAGAGAAAGCATCAACAATAGACGGGCTTTTTGCCCGTTGAGATTCGGAGCAATGATACAGCCAAGACTCGTCAGATGCTTTCCACCGCCTTCATAACCATATGTATCAAAAACGCGACCAGAGGGACAGCGGGAGGTAATGACCACGGGAATAGCCGCTGCTAATGCCCGTTTTATACCGGGAAGCATTTGCGGAGGAACATTTCCCCTTCCCAAAGCTTCCAATACAATTCCTTTGGCATTTAACCCTGACAAAAAATAATCTATTAACTTACTATCCGTTCCCGAGCACACTTTCAACAAAAAGACATTTTCCTCAATCCGATCTGTCGTGATCACCGGCCGTTTGAAATTGACAGAACGATAATAGATCACTTGTCGATTATCTACAATTCCCAAAGGACCAAAATCCAGAGACTTGAACGTATCGAGTGATAAGGTGTTTGTTTTGGTCACTTCACTAGCCGCATTAATTTGATCGTTTAAAACAACCAATACACCTTTTCCGATCGACTCAGAATCCATGCAGACAAGAATTGATGAGACAAGATTGTTGATACCATCATAACCAAGCTCAGAACTGGACTTCATGGAGCCAGTCACAACAACTGGTTTTTGTTGTCCTAAAACGG
>JAAYZB010000139.1 GCA_012515085.1 Acholeplasmataceae bacterium | reverse complement strand
TCGTTTTATTAGAAACAGATTTGCCGGAAGACTGGCGACGAATTTTGTTTGTCGTGGTGTTGATTGCCGCGTTCATCTATCAACTCGTCGGTCCGATCGTCGCGGAAAAGACGTTGATCGCCAGTCGCGAGATTGAACCGGGCAAACTCAACTTCTTCAGTTATGAACACGAAGGCAAACCGAAAGAAGAACCCAGACTTCCTCGCTTTTAAGCCGCTTGATGAAGTCGATCTGGAAGCCAAATCAAATGTATACAACGCGTGCTTTTCGCTTGTGGTTATTAAAATCACTTGACTATTCGCGCATTGTGATAAATAATATTACATAGGCTTCTTTAGGGATGTGGTGTCAACGGTAGCACGACAGTCTCCAAAACTGTTTGTACGGGTTCGAATCCTGTCATCCCTGCCATTTGAGAAATGATGCTCTGATATTCGTATCGGAGCTTTTTTCTTTGGGAAATGAAAAATGATTTAACATTTATCAGACAATCGACAAGCACTCAAATCCATGATAAAATTAATCATAATTAAACAATCTCACATTTAAAGTATCAGTCGATACGACTTGTGGGCGAATCAAGGATTGCATATCCAAGGAGATGAGAAGTAGTGTTCGAAATCAGAAGAGCAAGAAAAGCGGACATCGAGGATGCATTGACATTGGCATTGGAGGTTTTTATGGAATTTGAAGCCCCCGATTATGCAAAAGAAGGGGTTGAATCATTCAGAAAAGATGTGATTGAAAATGTTGATTTCATCGAAAATTGTCGAAATGGAGTATGCCCTATCTACGTTGCACTGGATCAAGGGAAGCTAATCGGACTCATTGGAATGAGAAAAAGTAGAACCCATATCAATTTGTTGTTTACGAAAAAGGAATATCACCATCAAGGCGTTGCCACTGCATTATTTCAGTATTTACTGACAGAAGAATTAAAAAACAATCCCAATCTGACAGAGATCACCTTGAATTCGTCTCCGTATGGAAAAGGTTTTTATTTACATATCGGTTTTACTCCTCTCAGTGACGAATTGACAAGTAACGGTATTCGGTATATTCCAATGAAATATGTGATTCAATAAATCGTTCAGCTGTCAAAGCCTAGGGATGACTCAAGATGATCGGTCGAGGGTTCATAAGGAATAATTGAGAAATGAAGAGAGATATTCGTTCAAGATGCTGGGGAGGGGCGAAGATGCCCGAGTTCTGGGATAGCTACAATGATAAAGGCGAGAAATGTGACGTCACACTCATCCGGGGAGAAAAGATTCCGGACGGTTTGTACCACTTGGTTTGTGATGTGCTTATCCGACATGTGGACGGATCATTTCTCTTAATGCAACGAAGTTATGAAAAAAAACGGTATGGTGGATATGTCGAAGCAACGGCAGGCGGCGCGGCACTTCAAGGCGAATCTCCGCTTCAATGTATCAAGCGGGAACTAGAGGAAGAAACAGGCATCGTGACGGATCGATTTTCCGAAGTCAATCGAGTCCTGTCCAAGAAAAAAAAGTCGATTTTTCACTGCTTTGTCTCGACAGTAGACATTCAAAAGGATTCTATTCGGTGTCAAGAAGGAGAAACCATCGATTATATTTGGGTGGACGAAAAGGACTTTCCTACATATCTTGCCAGCGGAAAAATGGTTCGGTCGGCGACTGCGCGATACCGACAATATCTTCAAGATATGGGAATAATCCGATAATCAATCCATATTTAGATCAAGAAAAGCAAGCGATGGCTTCTTTGCCAACCCGGCGCTTGGTTTCGATTTATGCGACAAGGATGAAATCATTACATAGCGAATAGACAAAAAAACCACAGGCATATTTGTGGTTTTTTCTTCCGGAGGATTTTTTTTCGTTTTCCCGTTGGTTCCTTCTTCATTTTTTATTTGATTATGATATAATAATATAGACTGTCAATACCAGTAGTGATCCCGATTATCGAGAGGAGACTATTCAATGAAGGAATATTTAGCGGATCAAATAAAAAACATCATCATTCTCGGACACCAATACAGTGGCAAGACCTCCCTGGCCGAGTCGCTGGCTTTTATATCCGGAGCGATCGAAAAGAAAGGCGAAGTCGAAAAGAAGAATACCATTTCCGATTACACACAAGAAGAACAAGCGCGCCAAAACTCGTTTTCCACCAGCATTATTCCGATGGAATTCAAGGATTACAAATTCAATTTTCTCGATACGCCCGGCGCCGATGAAATGATCGGCGACGTGACCTATGCTTTTAAAGCCGCAACCGGGGCCGTTTTGGTGCTCGATGCGACAAAAGGCGTGGAAGTCGGCAGTGAAAAGATGTGGCGGGAAATCCGAAAACATCAATTGCCGGCAATCATTTATGTGAATAAAATGGATAAGGAAAACGTCAAATTTGACCAAGTCCTGGAAAACATCAAAAACCGGTTAGGAAAAGAAGCCGTTCCTTTTGCTCTCCCAATCGGAAAACAAGATCAATTCACCGGCTTTGCGGACGTGATTGAAAAGAAAGCGCGTATCTATAATGGTAACTCCTGTGTGGATGGCGAGATTTATCCCGATAAGTTGGAACAAGTCGAATCCTTGCGGATGGAACTGGTGGAAACCGTTGCCGGAGCCGATGAAGAATTACTGGAAAAATACTTTAACGGCGAAGAATTGACGATGGAGGAAATCAAGCGTGGCCTCCATTTGAGCGTCACATCCGGAGAAGCGGTCCCGATTCTGGTCGGCTCTGCCGTTAAAAACGTTGGGCCACTCACGCTTCTTTATATGATTGCCGAGTATTTTCCGACGGTTTCAGAAGCACCGGTCTCTCGGGGCGTCAAACCGGATAGCGAAGAAAAAATCGAACGCAAAGCGATCGATGCCGAACCATTTTCCGCTTATGTCTTTAAAACCACGATCGACCCATTTGTCGGAACGATCAACTATCTCCAAGTGAAATCCGGCACGTTGAAAAAAGATCAAGAAGTGTATGTATCTTCCATCAACGATGTGGAAAAAGCCGGACAAGTTTTCTTCGTGATGGGGAAAACTCAAATCCCGACCGATATCGTCCATGCCGGCGACATTTGCGCCTTGGCTAAGACCGATGGTGTCGTGACCGGTTCGACGGTCTCTGATAAGAAAGCACCAATCGTATATCCGAAAACCGAGACGCCAACACCGACCATGTATGTGGCGCTTCGCCCGAGAAACAAAGCCGATGAAGACAAATTATCCAATGCTTTGGCAAAATTACAACTCGAAGATCCGACGTTTGAAATTCGCCGGAACAAAGAAACCAGCCAACTTCTGATTGGCGGTCAGGGTATCATTCATCTTGGCTATATCACTGACAAAATGCGGAACATGTTCAAGGTCGATGTGGAAACCCAAGATCAGGAAATCGTTTACCGTGAAACCATCAAACAAGTCGCCACAGCCGAAGGCCGCTACGTCAAACAATCCGGCGGATCCGGGTACTACGGAGTCGTTGTGATGCGGTTTGAACCTATTCCTGATAAGGATTATGAATTTGACGAAGAAGTTTTTGGCGGCGCTGTGCCACGAAACTATTTCCCAGCGGTTGACAAGGGCCTCCAAGAAACCTTGGAGCACGGTGTGCTCGCTGGGTTCCCGGTCATTGGCATCAAAGGGATCTTGACCGATGGGAAATACCATCCGGTTGATTCCAACGAATTGGCTTTCAAGATGGCATCCTCGATCGCCTTCAAAGAAGCCTGCAAGAGCGCCAAGCCGACGATTTTGGAGCCCATCCATCGAATCGTTGTAACGGTCAAAGATGAATACATGGGCGACGTCCTGGGTGATGTCAACAAGCGAAGAGGTCGCGTTCTTGGAATGGAACCCGCTGAAGACGGCTATCAAAAGATTGTCGCGGAAGTTCCCGAAGTGGAAATCATCAAGTATACGATCGACTTAAAAGCAATGACGCAAGGGTCGGGCACCTTTACCCGGGAATTCTTACGGTATGAGGAAGTCCC
>JAAYZB010000138.1 GCA_012515085.1 Acholeplasmataceae bacterium | reverse complement strand
GTCGAAGTGTATAAGCGCCATATTCGAGTTTGTCTGAGGCGATATCCACAGGAACAATCAAATCGGTTTCAACTTGATAATAGTCAAGATCCGGGTAGTGCTTGATAAGATGAAAATAGAGGTTTTTTCGCCATTCGCGTTGAATCGTTTGATGCCCGGCATCGCAAACGACAATGAGCGCATCTGCCAACAAGGGCTTGATAGCCTCTTCCGGAGAGCCTTGGAAGAGGCAGAAACATGCACCGAGGGTTTCCAAGTCCTGTTTGACTTCGCGGATACCTTCGAGGAGAAACGGATAATGTCTCGAGTTGGCATCAGGATAATCAGAAGTCAGCCCAAAAAATACGACGAGAGGCAAATTTTCTTGATTTGCCAATTGAATGGCGACATTCAACGCCAGATTATAATGAACGCGTTGGGATTGTTGCATCCAATAAAGAACATATTTTTTGGGGTTTTGAGTTTGTCTTTGGATCAGGTGACGGACTCTCTCTGGATTCATACATAGTTCTCCCTACATTGGTTTACTCAATTGTAACATATTTCTTAGTGAGAGGGGATCATCCCGAAAAATCTTTTCGTTTCCGAGCGAAAAGGGTTGAAAAAATGCGAGTCATCATATAAAATATATAGTGCTGAGCCAAGTGCAGGTGTAGTTTAATGGTAAAACGTCTGCTTGCCATGCAGATAATGGGGGTTCGATTCCCCTCGCTTGCTCCAGAAGATAACTGCCACCCCACGGGGTGGTTTTTTTGTTCCCTGTTTACTTCAGATAAAATCTCAAGTATAATCAATTCGAAAGTAGAAAGCAGTGATCGAATGAAGCGATACATTTTCCTTTTCACCATGCTACTATTCGTTGTCTTTCTCGAAGCATGTCAAGAGGTCAATCGGGTATTTGTGTCGGAGGAGCTTACTGAGATGGCGATTTCAGAATATGGTTTTTCTGAAGTCTATTTCATCAAAACTGTTGACGTAAATACTGCCAATGAATTAACCGGCAACCCTTTTCAAAATGCTTGTATAATCGCAGGGAAGCTGGGGGGATTTGATCGGTTGCTCTTTGTTCCGAGAAAGACTACCGATGCCGTTGAATTATTGGCTTTTCCGTATTTGTTTGAGTTGTCGGACATAATGAGTAGTCTTAGCAACCTAAAAGATTCGGAAAATCAGAAACTGTATTCGCTACCGCTTGATGATTACGGTGGGTTATCAATCGGAGTCGATCAAGCCGAAAGAATTCAAAGCGAGCATCCGGAATGGGTGTTGGATACACCCATCATGTTTTTCTTTACGACTCCTTCTCAAATATTTATTATCGTTTCAGCAAACCAAGAAATACAGATTGTGATCGAACAATTAGGTTCAATAGACTAATTTTTACTAGGGGGACTTTTCTTAATGGCTCAAAAATATCCGATTCATCCTGATTTTCGATTGTTGAAGTATTTGCATATGCCCTTTAACCGCGTGATTCTGGCAGTGGAAAATTTCTTTTTATCTCTTTTGTATCATCTTCAACCGAATACCAAAGGCGTCGTTCGTAGACGCCATCGAATTATGGCTCGTGATGGTTACAAAATCAAGCTGGATTTCTTCATTCCTAAACACCAACCAGGACCCTTCCCCGCGATTATCTATTATCCTGGTGGCGGATTCGTGATGCCAGCAACCCACATTCATCGATATAACCTGTCCAAGATCGTTGGTGATTTGAAAATCATCGGCGTCATGGTCCATTATCGTTTGTCCCCCAAGTATCCCTTTCCAATAGCGTTTTATGATGCGATAGACGCTTTAGAAATGTTGAAGAAGAATCATAAAGACTGGAACATTTTATTGCATAAAATCATGCTTGCGGGAGACTCGGCCGGCGGAAATCTTGCTGCGGGAGTGTCACTCTATGAAAAAGACAACCACAATGAAATCTATCCGCAAATGCTTGCGTATCCGGCGCTGAATCGGGGAGCAGAATCTGAGTCAAGACGGTTGTATTATGATGCGCCAATGTTAAAAAAAACGACATTGGATAATGTCGCGAAAGTATATTTTCGGAATGGCTATCAAGGCATGGAGAAATATGCGACTCCGTGCCTGCATCCGG
>JAAYZB010000137.1 GCA_012515085.1 Acholeplasmataceae bacterium | reverse complement strand
TTGATGCGCTTTTCTGAAATCGTCAATTCTTTCCCATTCTTACCATTTGCTATTACTTTATCAGCCTTGATGCTCGGTACTGCGACGACAGAATTACAACGAATCATGATCATCATGTTTGTCCTCGGTATACTCTCCTGGCCAGGACTTGCACGACTCATACGTGGTCAGATTCTGTCTGAAAGAGAAAGAGATTATGTGTTGGCTGCCAAAGCGTTAGGTATCAAAGAGAAACACATTATATGGCGTCATATTTTTCCCGCTGTTACCAGTATTGTACTTGTCAACTTAACCTTGGGATATGCTGGATCATTACTGACAGAAGCCGGACTATCTTTCCTCGGGTTCGGAGTTCAAAAACCCAATCCTTCTTGGGGTAATATCCTAAACGCCGCTCAAGATATGAAGGTCTTTGAGTCTTATTGGTGGCGTTGGATTCTACCGGGTTTATGCATTATCGTTGCCGCTTTGAGTATCAACTTGATCGGCGATGCATTGCGTGACGCGATGGATCCGAAGAACATGGAAAGGTAGGGCTGACTATGAGCTTATTGGAAATAAAAAATCTTCACACGTACTTTACGACTAAACGTGGATTGATTAAAGCCGCATACGGTGTATCGCTCAAAGTCGAAGAAGGCAAAACTCTGGGAATAGTGGGCGAATCCGGTAGCGGAAAAAGCGTCACTGTCATGAGTATCTTGAAGCTATTTGAGAATAACCAACGCATTCATGAAGGCGAAGTCTGGTTTCAGGGAGAAAAGATCTCTGAATATAACGATGATGAAATACGTAAAATTCGCGGAAATAAAATCAGTGTTATTTTCCAAGAACCGATGACCAGCCTCAATCCAGTTTTGACCGTTACCAAACAAGTCAGTGAAGTGTTAATGCTTCACCAAGGCTTAAACAAGGAACAAGCGCATGCGCGGACAATTGAATTATTGAAATCGGTCGGCATTGCTAATCCTGAAAAAATCGCTAATACTTATTCGTTCCAATTATCTGGCGGTATGAGTCAACGTGTCATGATTGCTATGGCACTTGCGTGTCGTCCGAAACTTTTGATAGCGGACGAACCCACCACGGCTCTCGACGTGACGATTCAGGCGCAAATTCTTCGCTTGATGAATGACTTGAAAAAAGAGCTCGGCACATCCATCATCTTTGTGACCCATGACTTAGGGGTTATCAACGAAATGGCCGACGATGTGGTTGTGATGTATTGCGGCCAAGTGGTAGAAAGCGTATCAGCCAAAGTGCTTTTCAGTTTGTCCTCCGATTACATGCATCCGTATGCTGAAGGACTTATGGCTTCAATTCCGCGCTTAAGCGATGATCGGACACGAAAACTGGAAGTAATTCCTGGATCCGTACCCCATCCGTTGGACTTGCCTAAAGGGTGCAAGTTTGCACCTAGATGCAAGTATGCAACCGAGAAATGTCGGAATGAAGATCCCGATTTGATCGAAGTGGAGCCCAATCATAGCGTCAGGTGTTTCTACCCGGAAAACGAGGTGCGTCGCAGTGGCAAACATGACCAATAAAACCCCTCTGATTGAGACCAAAAAACTGAAAAAATATTTTCCCTTGAAGAAAAATGTGATATCGGAAAAGAATCAAATTTATGTCCGTGCGGTTGAAGATATCAACCTAACCATTTATCGGGGAGAAACTTTTGGCTTGGTCGGCGAATCCGGATGTGGAAAATCAACACTAGGACGTACCATTTTACAACTATATCCTCCTACCAGTGGCAGTGTTGCTTACTATGGAGCTTTATTTAAGGACACAGAACTGGCCTATATCGTCAAATTGGCGAGAAAACTTCCCCTTTATCAAGAAAAAGCGAAGAGAAGATTCCAGAAAAGCGTTCAAATTGATGAAGAAATAGTTGAGATGGAAGCCGAATATCGTCAGTACGTGGATTCCATCAAAAATGTGGATCCTGATACCAAAGAAGATATCGATTCCAACAAGAAAAAAGAAGCCATGGAAGTCAAATTGCAAAAGCTCAAATCGGCTTCAAAAAACCATAAAAAACAAGCTTCCCGTCATTTGCGTGAAGGGGCTCGTTTAGTTGGAAAACTGATCTTGGAAGAAAACATCCATGAAATATCTGAATTATTGTTGGATGCTTCGGGGAAAGTCGATCATTACCGTGATATTTTAGCTGGGCTTAACAATGATTATCCCGAATATTTTACTGCTGAGCTAAGACAAATCTTTGACAAGATCCAAAGTTTCAAAGGACAAAAAACCTTACCGATTACCGAGAGAGCATTGGATCCCGAATATCAAGAACGGCTGGAACAAAAACGCGAATATGGCGTCATGTTGCCATTCTTGAATAAGGAAGAAATGCGGACACTTCGTCGCAAACTCCAAATCATCTTCCAAGATCCCTATTCGTCCCTCGACAGCCGCATGACGATTGGACAAATTATTGGTGAAGCGGTTGCCGAGCACGGGTTATATAAAAAGGGTTCAAAAGAATTGGAAGATTATGTAATTGAGACCATGGCGAAATGTGGTCTCGACCACTACATGCTACATCGTTTTCCGCATCAGTTTTCTGGCGGTCAACGTCAACGGGTTGGCGTTGCCAGAGCATTGGCGCTTAAACCGGAATTCATAGTCTGCGATGAGGCCGTCAGTGCTTTGGACGTTTCCATTCAGTCACAAATCATTAACTTGTTAATGGAATTGAAAGCAGCAGAAAACCTTACTTATTTGTTCATATCACATGACTTGAGTGTTATCAAGCACGTCAGTGATCGCATCGGGGTTATGTATCTTGGTGTTATGGTAGAATTAGGACCTTCGGATGAAATTTATCAGAATCCTTATCATCCTTACACCAAAGCATTGATGTCAGCGATTCCAACCACTGATGAGGTTCAACCGGAAAGAATTCTGTTGGAAGGAGATATTCCGTCGAATATTTTCCCGCCATCTGGATGTAAATTCCGGACCAGATGCCCGTTAGCACAAGAAAAGTGTGCCTTGGAAGTGCCGGAATATCGAGAAATAAAGCCGGGTCATTTTGTAGCTTGCCATTATTACGAAAAGACGAAGGAAATGAAGTAAGATGAGTTTTCGGGAATCTCGGGAAGAGCGAAAAAAGAAACAAGAAATCGCCAAACAGAAAATTGCTGAATGTCCACCAGAAAAAAACGATGTTTTGGCAATGATCATTGCGGCATTCCTCGTCTTCCTGCCCGTGTTGATTATCATTCTTGCGGTGTTTATCATCGTGATCGCATTGATTTTTCTATAATAGTTGGAAGGTATATCAATAAAAATGGTTGCGGACATGCAACCATTTTTCATTATCATTTTTTTTGAATATAGCGATATCCTGCGATCTTTCCTGTGGTATAGGGTATATCCTTCATATGGCTATTGATAAATTTGCCAACATTCTCGGAAGGAATATCATAGAGTTTCTCCAGATCTTGCCAAAAAAGCGTTGGCATGATTTCTAAAAACTCACTTAAGGGTGGCAGCTCAGTCGGATGGTATTCAAATGACTCAGGGAGTACTTTTTTTAAAGCTTTTTTGTATACGTCCATCGTCCTTGATCCAATCACTTTAACTGCTTCTTGATTAGCATTGATCATAACGACTGTCGGGAATGTGCTGACCGACAAACGATCCATTGGCGCTAGATTTTCATGCAATAGTTCTTTTCCCTTTTCGGAAAAACTGAAATCCAAAATCGGATCAGAGTCGATTTTGAGTTGATTCAACAAGTCTGCTAAAACAGACCGTTTAGCAATGTTCTTCTCAAAGAGAAACGCGGCTTCCCGAGTCAATCGCAAGAACTTAGGTGCTATGTCGGGGTGATGTTCTTGTAAATACAAAAAGGTTATCGAAGATGGAAAGGAAGATGTGATGGGATCCTTGTGCCAAACGCGGCCATTCAGTGGTACATGATAGAATCGGGAAATCTGATCCCAGTGACTTGCTTGCTCTTTGGCTTCGGGGCCTTTTAAATCAAGATAATGATTGTCATCTTCCACTAAAGCTCCCATCACCGTGTGGATGTTTATGTATGCTTGATATTCATATTTGAATCGCGTCAATACTGTGTCCAATGCCCAACAATGGGAACAAAGAGGATCGGTAAAGTAATAGAGATCAATTTTTGAATTCTCGTTATTTTTAGGTTCCATAGGGATACTCCTATTATCTCTCACAAGGATTCAGCGATGAATGTGAACGAGATGTCATCATTATATAAGAATGGTTGATATATTGTCAATGGAAGTGCCCAAGATGGTATAGTGGCATTGAAAAGTATTTTTTGGTGAGAATATCTCGCGAGTTCTTTTATTTTTCGCGATTGATTGATATAATGACAAAAGAGTGATTTCTACGAAAAAAAGGAGATAGTATGGAAAAATCAGCGTTGACTTTAGAACAAAAACTCATGCGGCGAAATAAATGGGCTTATAGTGTTGGCGGAATTGGTCGCGATATGATTTATCAGTTAGTCGCTACCTTTTTTATC
>JAAYZB010000136.1 GCA_012515085.1 Acholeplasmataceae bacterium | reverse complement strand
TTATCCATTTCTAAGGTATCGTTTATTTTTTCATAGTAAAGCGCCATCCGGTAATGATAGATCAGTTCCGTCGATGGATAACCATCTTGGCGGCTGAAATGCTTTTCGATGATTTCTTTATACTGATCGAGTGATACATCGATATTGGCAAATGCTTCCAATAATTCGACGTAGGATGCCGCAAAGGGCCGATATTTCGGCGTGATTCGCGGTTGAATATCCTTGATTCGCTGTAACGATTGGTTGAATTCATCCATATCATTCAGTTCAAATGCCGCATATGCCGTATAGGCGAATACCAATACGTGATAGACGGGGTTCAAGCGTTTGAGTTCGATCAAATGGAAAATTCGGATCGCTTCTTCGTATTTCCCAACATAATATTTCGCCATACCAAGATACATTTGATATAAGGTGCCGACCCCTTTGGTCGGCGCGTTGTTAAAGGCGGTTTCTGCCATCGCTTCCGCACCTTCCACATCCAAGTCGTAATCGACCATCATGTTGAACTTGGTGGAAAACATCTGGATTGGACCACTCACACGGTAACGTATGAACATATATCCGAGCATGGCGATCACAAAGACCCAAATCCAGTCGATGTATGCCCAAATGGCATTGGTAACGATGAGAGCTACCGAGATGACTCCGATCGCAATCAGAGTGATGAGATACGTTTTTCGATTCATGGTTATTCTCCTTTGATTTCTTTTCCGATCACTTTGTCCGGAGTCGTTTCCAAATCAAGACCCAAGGTCTCCGCAATATTAACAAAAATATCGATGATTCCTAAAAATTTTTCCGCCCGACTGCCTAAGATCTGATGTAACTGATCATCGAGATAAAGTTTGAAATTATCGGGCAGGGGCTTTTCTTCTTCCAACAGAGATTCCAATTCCTCCATCAGCATCTCGAGCGCATCCAACCGTTTTTGGTCGTTTTTGTCCGAAAGTTCATAGCGGATGTCTTCACAAAGCAACAAGGCGCTCACGACTCTGTCATAAACGATGAACCGATGAAAGTCGTTTTGAAAGAAACTCTCGAGATACAATTTGCAGGTTGAGAATTGGTCATGCAAATACTCCAGTCCGACACTCATTATCTTTTCTTCGTCTATGGACAAACTATGATTTTCACTCACCTGTTCACTCGCTAAAAATCGAAGCACTTCATAAACCGGTTGAAATCGCGTATATAGGCTGGTGTCGTGTTCTTGAAGTTCTTGATAAAAATCAACATTTTCCTTATTCCAGGCCAAGAATTCTCTGGTGATACGTTCCATAGAGTGATGGTTGTCCTTTCTTTTTTGCCTTGGATACAAAAACCACAAGAGGCTTGTGGTTTTCCTTTTTAGGCTTGGTTAGCCGATCCAAACAATTCCATTTTTTCTTTGACTGCGGCTTTGATGGCTTCCACCCCAGGCGCAAGCAGTTTGCGGGGATCAAAACCCTTGCCCTGCCTGTCCTTGCCTTCTTCAATATACTTTCTTGTCGCCGCCGCAAAGACCACTTGGCATTCCGTGTTCACGTTGATTTTGGACACGCCGAGAGTGATGGCTTTTTTTATCATCTCTTCGGGAATGCCGGATCCGCCATGAAGGACGAGCGGTACGCCTTTGGTGATTTCGTCTATTTTCGCTAAAACGTCGAAATTCAGGCCTTTCCAGTTCTCGGGATATTTGCCGTGAATATTCCCGATACCGGCTGCGAGGATCGTCACGCCGAGATCCGCGATTTGTTTGCATTCTGCTGGATCCGCGACTTCACCACCGCCGATCACACCGTCTTCTTCGCCGCCGATCGCACCGACTTCCGCTTCGATTGAGAGTCCCATTTTTTTCGAAATGGCAACAAGCTCTTTTGTCTTTTCAATATTTTCATCAATCGCGTATTTTGATCCATCAAACATGATCGAGGAGAATCCGCCGGCAATAGCCATCAATGACCCTTCAAAGGTGCCGTGGTCCAGGTGTAGACAAACCGGCACGGTTATTTTCATCGAATCGACCATCGCTTTGACCATGTCTGCGACAACCTTGTAGCCAGCCATATACTTCGCGGCGCCTTCGGAAACACCTAAGATGACCGGGGATTTCAATTCTTCGGCCACTTGCAGCACCGCTTTGGTCCATTCGAGATTGTTGATGTTGATCTGAGGAACGGCATAGCCGTTTTGATACGCTTTCAAGCACATTTGTTCTAACGATACAAGTCCCATATTCTGTCTCCTTCTTTCATCTGAATAACATGATCATTATAGCGTTTTTTGTCATAAAAGTAAAGGTTAATTACCCAATCAACACAAACAATCAATAACCGATCCACACCCCGATCACCAACATCAAAACGGTCACTGCCAAGGTCGCTAGCTGCAAAAGGATTGTGAACTTGAACCATTTCGGATAACTGATGGAGGCAATCGATAGCCCTATCAACAACACCCCGTTCGTGGGAAAGATCACGTTGGTATACCCGTCGCCGAACACAAACGCCAGGATGGCCAGTTCGTTCGAGATGCCAATCAACGGCACAAGTGGCACCAAAAGCGGCATTACCAGAAACGCCTTGGCCGAGGAGGAACCTATCGCAAACTCGATCAAAAGCACCAATGCATAGATCAGAAGCAAACCGACGATCGGCGATTTGCCGGAAAGCAAATTCGCTAGATAATATAGAATCGTATCCATGATCATGCCACTTTCGATGATGTGCTTCACGGAAGCGGCCATGAAGATGAGCAAGACCGCCGGCGCGACTGAGAGCGCACCCCCCAAAAACATTTTTCCGGTTTGTTTCAGATTCTTGGTGATCAAAACTCCCGAAATCAAGCCCCCGACCAAAAAAGCAATCGCAATGATCGGAATTGCGGAAATCGATAACAATCCGGTAAGTTCCAGCACCCCTGTTAAAATGATCACCAAGAGAACCACCGCAAACATCGTGGTATAGGATTTAAAAATCAAGCCGGCATTCTTCGGCATTTGATCAGATAACAAGTCAAAGTCTTTGGTCTTTTTTTCATCTTCCTTGAATGTCGGTGATAATGACGGGTTTTTTTCGATCCGCTTGGCATAAATCACCAAAAAAGTAGATAAAAGCAAATACATGATGACAAAGACGATCAAACGGTACCACACGCCAGATAAGACGCTGATTCCAGCGAACTCGGACGCGATCCCAACGGAAAACGGATTGGTGATCCCGCTCGCGAATCCAAATCCGGCTGCGAGCAAACACATACCGATTCCGGTCATAGTATCCCATCCCAAAGACAGTGACAACATAATCATGATCGGCAAAAGCGCCACGGACTCTTCAAAGATCCCGAAAAAAGCACCAAACATCATAAACACCAAAATGACTAGCCTTAAAAGTACATATTTCTTTGTCTGGAACTTATCGATCAATTTCTGGATCATCACCCGGATTCCGCCGGTTTTATCCATTAGGGAAAATGTGCCACCCAAGATAAGTAAAAACAGCGAAATCATGATAACGTTCAACGCATCAGTTGAGAATAGGATCGTGACCGGCGCGATAAACCAACGCCAGAAAGGATAAGAAACTGGATCCGCCGCATAAATGAAACTGTCGGGAATGATTCCTCCGCCAGCGTCCCTGGCATAACTTCCTTGTGGTATGAGTAGTGTCATGACTCCGGCAAAAATCATCAGCACCAGCAAAATCGCGACAACACTGATGAAACTTTTCTTCGAGATATTGATGAGTTCTGGTCGTTCCATGCCTTGCCCTTCTTTCTATTCTGCGATAACAAACCAATCTTATCATAGTGCCCTAGAGTTTTCAATTCATCATCAAAAACGTTACTTTAAAATAACGAATCAAACAAAAGAGTTTTACTGAGCCTCTCGTTATGTACGATATTATCGCATCCTTATTTCCAACATTACACTCTCTACCAAATCAGCGAAAATGGAAGCTATTACTTGACAGTTAATACGGGCGAAAAAGAGACAATTGTCAACGAATTGAGAACTATGAATCCGGACGACGAGTTTATTACGGAATTCTTGAAGCTTCATTCTTGAATATCTGCTTAACTTTAGATAATGAAGATGCATTTTTGTGTAATTCTTCCCATTTTCTTAACTGTTGATCGTAAAAAAAGAACAGAGCTGGAAGGGGTTCGTCTGTTCTTTTTGATATTGTTGTTATCTAAGATTGAATCTTTGATTTTAAAGTCCTGATACTTTCTGCGGTCGGACTCTGACCGAAGGTGACATCACGCCGACATACGTCAGTTTGGTATCGTTTGCGACTTCCACCACGTCTTTCATCAAGCCGAGGAAATTGCCCGCCACGGTGATGAGTGCAACCGGTTCGGCCAATTCGCCATTCTTGATGACAAATCCCGAGGCTTGAAGCGAGAAATCCCCGCTGATCGAGTCACATCCGGCATGAGTCCCTTGGAGCTCGGTGATGTAAAGTCCATTATCAACGTCTATCATCAATTGCTCCGGCGTTCTGTTTCCTGCTTTGACAACCAGATTCAACGCGGATGTGGATCCGCCAAACCCATTTCCGGTCGATGACACATTGTCTTTCTTAGCGCTGACCAGATTATAGAGATAGGTATTGAGCATCCCGTTCTTGACTAGTTCTTTATAGGTAGTGGCAACCCCTTCATCATCAAACGGGCGGCTTCTCATGCTGTGGCGTAACAAAGGATCGTCGACGATCGAGATCTGGTCCGATCCGATTTTCTCGCCCAATTTTCCTTTGAGGAGCGACAGGTTCTTCTGTACGTTATCTGCGTGGAAGATTCCTTGGAATGCCGAGACGAGCAAGGAAAACGCCGTGGGATTGAAAACAATGGCGTATTCGCCGGTCGCAATCGGTTTCGCGCCTAAGGATCGAAGCGTATTTTGAACCAAATTCGTCGCAAATGGTTCGATCTCGAGATCTGCGGGATCGCTCGAATGGATCAAATCAAATTGGTTGCGTTGATCGACGTCATTCTTGACGATCACTTCCGCAAAAAGATCAGCCGCATTGGCCTTAGAAGACAATTTGAGCCCCTTGGTGTTTTCAAGCGTCACGCTTCTCGATCCTTCCGCATATAATGCTTGAACCGTCATCACGCGTGGATCCTTGTTCTTGAGCGTGTTGTCGAGCGTTTTCACTTTTTCAATTTTATCGCTCACATCCACTTGATCTAATTTGGGATTATAGAGTTGATCCGCTTTGGCATACTCCTTATCCCCAGCGTAAATGATGGGTTCGTCGGTGGAGTCAATGACTTTGGCGTTTTCAATCAGGTTGGAAATGATTTCTGCGATGGGCTGATTGAGATTTTCCGTATAGTAATTCGCCAGTTTTCCATGATAAATTCCCTTGATGGACAATCCGGACACATCAGAAATCTCGTAGCGGTCCAACTTTCCTTCATAACTTTCGATATTCATTTCTTTACTTCCGGACAAAAACACTTGAACATCGGAAATCCCCGCCTGTAAAGCTTGGGAAAAGAGTTGTTTGAAGTTCATCATTTGGCTCCTCCTTTTTTTCCACCGACCGTGATGGAAGAGACCCGCAATGCGGGTTGCCCGACATCCGCCGGGATGGAGCCAGAAACAGAGCCACACATGCCACGGTCACGATCCAAGTTATCGGCCACCATATCGATCTTATGCAAAATCTCAGAGCCATTACCGACCAAGGACGCACCCCGAACGGCTTCGGCAATCTTGCCATCCCGGATCATATAGCCTTCGGACACGGCAAAATTGAAATCGCCCGATCCGGGATTGACCGACCCGCCGCCCATTTTCTTGGCATAGAGGCCGTAAGGCGTGTTGGCGATGATCTCGGCCAAGGTGCTTTCACCCTTATCAATGTAGGTATTGCTCATCCTTGACGTTGGCGCATATTTATAGGACTCTCTCCGTGAGGAGCCAGTCGGTTGTTGTTTCATCCGTCTCGCATTCAAAAAATCGATCATATAAGACGTCAAGATCCCCTTGTCAATCAAGACACGACGTTGTTGGGGATAGCCTTCATCATCAAAATTCGCTGATCCCCAACCGTTTTCGATTGTGCCATCGTCGATGGCCGTCACAATCGGAGAAGCAATCCGTTCCCCGAGTTTTCCCGAGAATACCGACGCGTTTTTCGCGACCGATGTTGCCTCCAGACTATGTCCGCAGGCTTCATGGAAAATCACACCGCCAAAACGATTGTCGATCACGACCGGCATGACACCGCCCGGACATTCATCCGCCAGCAACATGGTTTTGGCCACTTTGGCGGCCGAGATGGCATAGTCCTCAATGTGAATGTCTTCCAAAAAGTACTCATAACCTTTCCCGCTACCGGGGCCCTCCCCACCGGTTTGCATCATGCCGTCTTTGCCGGCAATGGCATTGATATACATCCGAACCCGGCCTCTGGTTTCTGTCACATAACGACCTTCGCTAGTTGCGATCAAAACCTCTTGAACACTGTCTCCCAAGCTCACGGTCACTTGTTGGATCAAGGGATCGTAGTTCTTTGCGGCAGTATGCGCCCGTTTCATCAGCGCGACTTTGTCCGCCTGGCTAACCGAAAGCGGGCTGATTTTGATCAGGTGATGGCTTCCTTTTTCACATTCGCCTAAGGGTTTGGGCGCATGGATCTCTCCTGTAAACGATTTGGCTAAATTTCCCGCCAGTTCAATCAGGGAGTCTGGATCCAAATGATTGGAAAAGCCGTAGACGCTCTCAAATCCTTGCGCCAAGCGAATGCCCACGCCTTGGATTTTGGATGCGGATGCTTTTTCGACCAATCCACCAATCATTTGAAAATTATGGGCGGTTTTATTTTCACAGAAAATTTCTGCGAAATCCGCGCCGGTCGCCATCCCGGTCGCGATCAATGTTTCCAGCAGTTTTTTTTCTAACAACATGAGTTAATCTTCCTTTATATTGTAGAGTTCCCCGTACTTGGCTTTTAAATAGCGCACATAATAGTGCGGATTGAACGATTCATGCGTTACTTCTTCCAATAGTTGTTTCGGGGACTTTGAGGATCCGTATTGATGAATTTTCTCTTTGAGCCAATCCGTGACGATACCGAGTTTGTTATCTCGTATCGCCTGATCGACATTGATTTCTTGTGCCATCGTCTGATATATCTGGGCTGAAATTGCCGATCCCAAGGCATAGGTTGGAAAATAGCCGATCATACCGCCACTCCAATGAACATCCTGTAAGATGCCTTCACTGTCCGTTTTGGGCGTGATTCCCAAGTATTCTTGCGATTTTTCATTCCAAATTCTTGGCAGATCGTCCACAGATAGATCGCCTTCTACAAACATCCGTTCGATTTCATAGCGCAGCATGATGTGGAGCGGATAGGTCAATTCATCGGCTTCGACGCGGATGAGCGACGCTTCACTGCGATTGACCGCTCGGTAGAAATCTTCCAGAGTGACATCCTTTAACTGCTCTGGAAAAATGGATTTGAGTTTGGGGTAGTGGGCTTCCCAGAACAAGTGACTTCTTCCCACGATGTTCTCAAAGAAACGCGATTGCGATTCATGGATCCCCATGGAAACACCGCCATTTAACATGGTGTCGTCCCATTTGGTATCGACTTGTTGTTCATAAATGGCATGTCCGAGTTCGTGAACAGCGGAGAAGATGCTGGACAAGAAATAGTCTTCAATATAGCGGTTGGTAAATCGGACATCCGTCGGAGAGGTGTTCCAGGTGAAGGGGTGCACGCTTTGTTTCATCAAACCACGATTCCGGTTGAATTGCATGACGTCGATCAGATAATCCGCAAATTCCTTTTGTTTTTCTTTCTCGTAATGACGTTTGACAAAAGGAGCCACGGGAGGCTGTTTTTGTGCGAGCAATTTTCGAACAAACGGAACCAATTCTTTTTTCAACACATCAAAGAATTGATCGAAATCCGCCATTGTCCACCCTTCTTCAAAGTCATCCAGCATCGTGTTGTAAGCGGATGCCTCCGGCGCGTAATATTTGGCAAATTTTTTGTTGGCAGTGATGATTTCAGCCAAAACGCCTTTAAATGCAGCGTAATCGTTTTTCTCTTTGGCGTCCTGCCAGACCATCTGTGCCTTGTTTAAAAGCATTTGATATGCGACGAATTCGTTTTCGGGAATTTTGATGATTTTGTCAAGTTGTTTCTTGGCCCGTAGCAACTCGCGTTTGGTCGCATCATCAAATTGATCCATTGATTCAAAGAGTTGACCCAACCCTTCAATTGTGTCCTGACTCGTCAAGAGTTTGAACATCTCACCACTGATGATTCCCACCATTTCCCCGCGTCGTGCAAAGGCCTCACGCGGCGCTTCGGTCTGTGAATCCCAGCCGATGATATTGAGCATATACCCGTAAGCTTTTTGTTTTTTAACAATCTCGCGAAATTTTGCGATTGGTTCCATTTTCATCACCTCGTTATTTTATTATAACAACTTCCGCTTCTCATTACCAATGATTTTCACCAAAGAAATTGGATAACACGATAAACACACATTTCTATTTCCTAAGATACTTATTCTTTTGAATCCAAACAAAAAAAGAACCAGGGATCAACCGGATGTTTCCCTGGTTGGTCGAGATCCTTAATTTTCGTTTTTTTATTCGAAAGTGGGTTTTGTTTGATAATCGATGGCCGCCCGAATAAAATCTCGAAACAAGGGATGGGGTTTCCCTGGGCGAGACAAAAATTCCGGATGGAATTGGCAAGCCAGAAACCAAGGATGATTTTTGACTTCGAT
>JAAYZB010000013.1 GCA_012515085.1 Acholeplasmataceae bacterium | reverse complement strand
GAGCGAATTGTGCTCGCGGATGCGACAACACTTCTAGATTACATGCTCAATCGATATCGGAAGGTTTTGGACAACTTGGTCGTATATCCAGATAAAATGCTGCAAAACATCCATTTGACCTATGACGTAATTTTTTCGCAAACAGTGCTCACCGCTCTGATTGACAAGGGAATGTCAAGAGAAGACGCATATGATTTGATCCAACCATTGACCGCGAAAGCGCTTCAAAATAAAATCAATTTTCGAACGATCCTACAAGCGGATCCTCTGGTTTTGTCATTGCTGAATCCTCTCGAAATTGAAGCGCTGTTTGATCTGAACCGGTATAAAAAACATGTGAAACACATTTTTCATAAAGTCTTTGAATCAGAAGAAGGCTAAAAAGGTAATTAGGCATTAAAACCGCTAGAAAGAGAGGTTTCCTATATGCCAATAAAAATGAATAATATTCCAATTGATTATTACGACGAAGCAAGATCCGTAATATTCGGACACACAGACATCCGTCCGGAAATCCTTGTGATCTTAGGTTCGGGTTTTTCCCGACTAGTGGATCTTATTAAGAAATCCACCCGAATTTCCACGCACGTAATTCCTCATTTTCCCTGTGGCAACGTCCAAGGACATCCTGGCAACCTCTATGTCGGATCCCTTGGCAAAACGTCTGTTTATTGTCTTCAAGGACGCCCGCATTATTATGAAGGATGGAATGATGCGGACATGCGTTTTGCTATTCAACTATTTGCTCATTTGGGAGTCAAACGCCTGATTGTAACCAACGCATGCGGCAGCATGAATCCCGAAATTCTTCCGAAAGACATGATGTTGATTAAGGACCATATCAACATGATGGGAAGAAATCCGTTGGTTGGTGAAGAAGACAACGACTTTGGCAGCCGGTTTGTAGACATGACCGATCCGTACGATCCAGAGTTTCTCGAATTAGCGGAAACCGTCGCTAAAAAAATGAAGATCAATTATCATAAAGGGGTTTATGTCGGGTATTTGGGCCCCAGCTATGAAACAAAAAGCGAGATTCAATGTTTTCGGCAAATGGGCGGAGACGCGATCGGCATGTCGACTGTTCCTGAAGTCATCGTTGCCAATCGTTGCCAAATGAAAGTGCTCGGAATCGCTTCTATCACCAATTGGGCGACCGGGTTGGCCTCCGAACCTTTGTCTCACGAAAGGGTCTTGGAAAGAAGCAATCAAATTGATATTGTCTTATCCGAATGGATCCGCCAAATCATACTTCAGCTAGCAAAAGAGACCCGCCATTGATTTGAACAATAAGGACATAGCACACTCTGTATGGGAGTGTGCTTTTTAATGAAATTGAAAAAGCAATGACAAAAGAAGAATGAAAACCGCTTGGTTTTTTTATTTAAAAAAACCAAAGATAAGATTTGAAAAGGCTAAAAAGCACGCTATAATAGAAATGGGAGAACACATCTATGGACGACTATCGGATTCATCGCCAAATCATCTGTATCGATCTCAAAAGTTTCTATGCATCCGTTGAATGCAGTCTTTTGGGCTTGGATCCTTGGACAACGCCTTTGGTGGTCGCCGACCATTCCCGAGGCGGCGGGTCCATCGTGTTGGCGGTGTCACCTTATCTCAAAACGCTTGGTGTACCCGGACGTTGCCGAATCTATGAACTCCCCAAAAACATCAAAATCATTTTTCAGAAACCGCGCATGGAAAAATATTTGGAATATTCTGCTAAAATCATTGAAATCTATCTTCGCTTCATTTCCGAAGAAGATTTGTATGTGTATTCTGTCGACGAAGTGTTCATGGATTTTACCGACTATCTCAATTATTATAAAAAAAGCGTCACCGAAATCGCCAAAGAAATCATGGATGCGATTTATAAAGAAACCAAGGTATATTCCAGTTGTGGCATTGGGCCCAATATGTTGATAGCGAAACTGGCCTTGGATATCGAATCCAAAAAAATGCATGATTTTATTGCTAAATGGGATTATGATGATATTCCCACCCATTTATGGCCCACAACCCCTTTAAGCAAAATGTGGGGCATCGGACGAAATATGGAAATGCATCTCAACAACATGGGATTCAATAAAATCGGCGACATCGCCCATTGTGATCCCGCCCGGCTAAAACGAAAATTTGGTATTTTGGGCGAGGAATTATATTATCATACTCATGGCATCGACATGAGTATGATTCAAGACAAGCTTAAACTGCGGCCGATCGCCAAGAGTTATGGCACCGGACAAACCTTGTTTAAGGATTACTACCGCCCGGATATCTATCAAATCATCTTAGAAATCGTGGACGATGTTGCCAGACGTCTCCGAATCAGTCGCAAGCAAGCGACGACCGTTCATTTCGGCATTGGTTACAGCAAGGATTATGGGGGCGGCTTCGCCCGCCAGGTCAAACTTGGCCAACCCTCGATGAATGAATCCGATATTTATAAAGCGTGTCTCCAAATCTTTGAAAAACATTATGAAGGTGATCCCATCCGCCATGTCTATGTGTCGGTGTCCCAACTTGTTGATAAACAGGATTATCAATACGATCTCTTTACCGATGTCGAGAAGTTGATCAAAGAACAACAAGTTTTTGCGGCAATCGACGATATCAAATTCCGTTTTGGACGCAACAGCGTCAACCGAGCATCCAGCGAACTGGATGCTTCGACGATCAAAGCCCGAAACAACATGATCGGCGGTCACAATGCCTAGTCGCTATGTAGACCGGGGGATTATCAAATGGGCCCCGTTTGATGCGTTGGTGGGATATCATTCACTGTTGGAAGAAATGAAATACCGGTTGGGAAAAAAAGAAAAACCGAGATTGAGCGATGATGATTTAGAAGAATTGAATCGCAATTTGATGCAGGCGCTCAAAGAGTCTCGGGAAATCGAAATTCGTTATTATCATGATGGTTATATTCATAGCACTTTTGGTAAACTCAAAAAAGTCGATTATGCCAATAAACAACTGATATTGACAACTTTTGAGACGCTTGAAGCCGAAAATATTGTCGAAATCACACTGATGTGAACTGACCGACCGGTAAAATTATCGGTTGGTTTTTTTATTAAATAGCCAAGATAAAGGTACCAAAGACAGCGAAAATATGATAAAATGATACCGACCAGTCCACCTTAAAAGGAGTTTTCATATGTCCAAAAAACAACGATGGGAAAGTTCTAAAATCATCTACTTTGTCTTGGCGGGAATCACGCTCATTGAACTCATCGCAGCCATAGTGAGTGTCATTCTGGCTGATTTACCTAGTGTTCGCGACGCCTCGATATCCAACATTTTTCTTGCCATTTTGGCGTTGATCTTATTTTCGATACCGTCATTGATTGAAAGAAAATTCAAATTTGATATTCCCAATTACCTAGAAATCATCGTGATGGGTTTTCTTTTCGCGGCGATCGTTCTTGGAAATATTCACGGACTGCTCGTCGATGTGACCGGGTATGACAAAGTATTGCATACTGTCAGCGGAATCACCATTTCCTTGATTGCGTTTGAAATCATCCATATGTATAATCAAACACGAAAAGTGACAATTCGTATGACCCCGTTGTTCGTGGCTGTGTTTGCATTCACTTTTTCGATCACTTTGTTGGTGCTTTGGGAGTTTTATGAATTTAGCGTAGATACCCTTGCTTTTCAAATGAATGCGGACACCGCCCGGAATATGCAACGGTATCAATGGGTCAACGAGTCAAGCGGTTTTCCTCAGGATTATGGGTTATATGATACGATGATGGATTTGATTGTCGGCTCGATAGGAGCCGCCATCGTCTCTTTATCGGGCGGAGTGATTCTCCATCACAAAAATACATTAGCAAAGAAGGAGGCTTCGTTGGAATGATCACTAAAAAAGCTTATGCGAAAGTCAATTTGTTTCTGAATGTGACCGGCAAACAGTCTGATGGATATCATACATTGGAGATGATCAACGCCAAAATCAATTTGGCGGATACGATCACAATATCGAGTATCGATCTGCCACATGCCACGATCATTGTATCCAATGACATCTTTTTGTCTACTCAGGATAATATCGTGCACGATTTGGCGGCGTTTATGATGAGAACGTTTGTCCCCGAGGCGGGAATAAAAATCGAGATTGACAAACAAATCCCTTTTGGAGCGGGACTTGGCGGAAACTCAGCTGATTGTGCGGCCATTATCCATATTGTGGACGACCTTTTTGAATTGAATTTGTCAGAAGCGGATAAAATTGATATTGG
>JAAYZB010000135.1 GCA_012515085.1 Acholeplasmataceae bacterium | reverse complement strand
TGAAGGCCATTGCTACGAATCTTGACTTTCTTCACGAACATAAATATCACCCAACAATATTATATCATAATTGCCTACGATTTACTACATTTATTTTATCTTTTTATTCTTTTATAGTTCTATAAGATAAATCGTCATCTTTTCCCCGCTTCTTGCGGCTTCGATGACGACTTCATTTGTAGTAAACTAGAAGGAAATTAATTCCGATCGATTCTCAACTATAAAAGTCGGGTTATAGCACGATGACTTCGGAAAACCAAGAAAAAAGCGTTACACTCACAAAAAACCAGAGGGTTCTTTATCTGAGTTTTCTCTGGTATTATTAAAAAATGACATAGGTGATGCCGTCGTTTCCCCGATGAAAATCTGTGTCGCCTTTTATAAGATGACGATAGGTAAAAATGACTTCATCATACCCCATGAGCGTGGTCGTTGCCTCCCCAGGAATAAACGCGCGGATTGTGTTGCTTTTGACCGCTTGTTTCAATACTTGATGGGTCATCTTTTTAATCTTTCCACCGACACCCGTGGATCCGTATCCATGGATTATTTTAATAATTTTTTCGGGATGGCTACGATGTAAAATAGCCATTAATTCCATTTTTGCTTCTTCAGTAGTGGGAAGGGTGGATTTGATATCGAAGATGGTCATGAAATAGGTTCAACTCTTTTCTGTGAAAGCATTCGAAACGACGGAGATATCTTGTTTCGTCTAAAACGCCTCCGAGATTGACTTCCCTTGCATGTGTAGCAAGAGATAATCGGGGCCGCCGGCTTTTGAATCAGTACCGCTCATATTGAAACCACCAAACGGCTGATAACCGACAATCGCCCCGGTGCATTTCCGGTTGAGATAGAGATTGCCAACGTGGAACTCTTCGCGTGCGAGTTCTAAATGACAGCGATCATTCGAAATCACCGCGCCTGTCAATCCATATTCGGTGTCATTGACAATTTTCAATCCCGTTTCAAAATCGCTTGCTTTGGCAACCGCTAAGACCGGACCAAAAATTTCTTCCTGCATGATTCTCGCCTTCGGATCAACATCCACAAACACCGTCGGTTCAATGAAGAATCCTTTTGTGTTATCGCCTTTGCCACCCGCAACTAGCCGACCTTCTTGTTTGCCGATCGTAATATAATTCATGATGGATTGAAAGGCTTGTAGATCATTGACAGGGCCCACTTGGAGTTCAAAGTTTCTTGGGTCACCCATGGTTAATTTCTTCGTCCGAGTAGTAATTTTTTCAACGACAACATCATAGATATCCTGGTGAATAATCGCTCGCGAACACGCGCTGCATTTTTGACCGGAAAATCCAAACGCAGAAGCCACGATACTATCGGCCGCAAGATCAAGATCGGCATCTTTATCCACTAAAATGGCATCTTTTCCACCCATCTCGGCGATCACCCGTTTCAACCAGATTTGTCCGGGTTGTACTTTCGCGGCATTCTCATAGATGGATTGGCCGACTGCTTTTGACCCTGTGAAAGAGATAAAACGTGTTTTCGGATGTTTGACAATGTAATTACCAATCTCCGATCCTTTTCCGGGAACAAAATTGACAACTCCATCCGGTAAGCCCGCACGCTTAAGAAGCTCAACGAAACGGTAGGCGATGACTTGAGTCGTAGAAGCGGGCTTCAATAATACTGTATTGCCAGAAACGATGGCTGCGGTTGTCATGCCCGTTAAAATCGCGAGTGGAAAGTTCCAAGGAGTGATGATTGCTCCGACGCCAAGAGGAATATAGCGATATTCATTTCGTTCCAAATTTTTCCGACTCAACACGTTGTCATCTATGCGGATCAATTCCAACATTTGGCGGCCATAATATTCTAAGAAATCAATGGCTTCTGCCGTGTCGGCATCGGCTTCTACCCACGGTTTTCCAGCTTCCAATGTCATCAGAGCATTGAACTCAAAGCGCTCGCGTTTTAATATCGCAGCAGCTTTAAATAAGACATCCGCTCGGATAGCTGGGTTCACTTTTCGCCAAGATTCGAAAGCTGTCAGTGCGGCTACCATTGCTTTTTCCGCTTCTGGTATTCCAGCTTGACTGATTCGTCCAATCACCTGTTGGTGGTTGGCTGGATTGGTTGAGCAAGCCAATACATCGGTCATGATTTTCTCATTCCCAATGACTAATGGGAATACCTCACCCAGTGATGCTTCGACTTTGGCTAAAGCCGCTTGATAACGTTCGCGGTTAGCCGATTGTGAAAAATCGGTAAGTGGTTCCGTTTGATAGGGATAAATTGCCATGTGTTTCCTCCTTATTATACAACTGATTTCTCTTTGACTATTTTCTGGTTTTGAGTAAACCGATCCAAATCATATTCTGAAACATCCAGGGTAGGTGGTAAATCGAGCATGATTTCAGAAAGCAAGATACCGGTCATTGGAGCGAACATAAACCCGTGACCGCTGAAACCGCAAGCGAGATAAAACCCCGCCTGTTGTTTGACGGATGATATGATAGGTTGATGATCGGGAGATACTGCGTAAGATCCACCCCATTGACGGATGACACGCAGTTCGCCTATTTTGGGCAGAATATCGCAGACCGTCTTAGCCATTTCATCTAAAAACTGCCAAGAAGAGCCAATATCATGATTGCTGGGTTGTCCAGGGGTGGTTCTTCCCATTAAGAAACTTCCGTGTGGTACTTGTTGGCAATAGATATTTTTTGAAAATGACATCACCATCGGTCCTTGCATTTTTGCGACGGGCTCGGTGACTAAAATTTCATGATTTTCGGGATATACCGGGAGATCTACTCCAACCATTTCGGCAATCTCTCTTGCAAAGCCTCCTGCGGCATTGACGACAACAGATGTATCATAACGGTCACATTGGGTTATAACGGCTTGAATCTTGCCGTTATAGCGCTCAATTGCGGTGACCTCCTCAAAAAAGCGAAAGAGTACGCCTTGTTTTTTTGCTGCCTGATAATAAGCGTCCGTCATCTTGAAGGGATTTAAATGACCATCGGTTGGACAAAAAGTCGCACTGATAAAAGCATCTGGATTCAAATGAGGAACTATTGCCAATGCTTCTTCCTTGGTTAATTGACGAGCTGGAATATTCAAGCTATTTTGTAAAAGAATATTTTCCGCAAATTCCTTTTCTTCTTCTATGGTGGTTGCTAAAATCAAATAACCTTCTTGTTTAAACTCGATGTCTTCGTGATAATCTAGCGTTTTTTGTGCCGTTTCAAAGAACTCGATCGAGTGCTTTGCCATGATGCAGTTTCCCTTTGTTCCCCATTGTTGTCGGACTCCAGCTCCACAGCGTCCGGTCGAGCCACTGGTTGGGTAACTTTTATCAATAACCACAATGTTTTTGAGGCCGCGAAGAGCAAGATTATAGGCAATGCTGGCACCGCTGATTCCAGAACCAATGATGACGACATCAGCGTTCATGGTCAGCACCATCCTTAATGGACTTGATTTTAACACCGATGGTCAAAGGACGTGTCTTGTGCGTGGGAATCGACTCGATGTTTTCTTTGAGATATCGGGCAATCTCTCGCCGAATCAAATCACCGCAGATTTGTCCTTGACAAGGACCCATTCCCACCCGTAGTTGGCGTTTGATCTCTTCATATGTATGATATCCTTCGTGAAGTAACCGTTCCACATCGGCCAGCGATACGTCTTCACAGCGACACAGTATGATATCTTTTTTATTCATAGGGACTCCGAATCGTAATAAACTCATAGAGCTTTTCAATGGGCACTTCTACGGTCACAATGGTTGTTTTTTGTTGTTTTCCAAGGCAATCGACTTTAATGATCGTTGCCGTACCAATAGCATTCCCAGATCGATCGACAGCAATCCATTCTTCATTTGCTTTGGGAATTGGCAGCAATTCATATGGAATTTTAAAGCGTGCTTTTTGATTGATCAATTGACAGACAATGATCGCCAACCCAGGGCAACTATAAACACAAATGCCGCACCCGGTGCATTTGTCGGGATCTAGAACAGGCTTCTGATTGATATCTTCGCCAATATGGATTGCATTAAAAGGACAACTTGTTTCACAAGGGTTGCAAGGAATGTTTTCATAACATTCCAAAATGGCTTTTGGTCGTACCAATGTGGCCTGATCATGAAATCGCGATCGGATTTGTTCGATAGTCGGAACACCAGTTTTATCCAACATGTTGATTCTCCTTGAGTTTCCCCAGTCCGTTTCGGATTTTGCATCCACATGGACCAGAGCGAAGATTATCCAACTGCGTTCGGTATTCACAGAGGATTCGGTCGGCTTCCGGATGAAGATGGTTCATCTTTTTAGCCGCCATTAACCCAGCAATCGCACCCTCGACAATCGCGCTGGAAGCTTCTTCAACTCCCGTCACATCACCGGCGACAAACACTGAATCCAGACTGGTTTCATAATCTTCGGACACGTGTGGAACCAATCCGCCAAGTTCAGAAACATAGCACATTTGAATATCGGCCATCGATAACAATTGATGCATTGGTGATAATCCGACTGCTACGCAAAGAGCATCCACATAGATTTCTGCTTCCGATCCTTCAATCGCTTGCCAATTTGAATCGAGTTTGACCGTGACAATCTTCTCGATTTCGAGTGAACCAATTGCTTTTTGCACTGTCGTAGACGTTAAAATTGGCACTCCTAAACGACGGAGTTTGGATGCGTGGACTTTATATCCTCCGATTACAGGCGCTGCTTCTAATACGGCTTTGACCCTGACGCCCGCTTGGATCAACTGGTAAGATACGATCAACCCAATATTTCCGCTTCCTACCATAACGATCTCTTTTCCGGGCAACACGCCATACAGGTTCATCAAGGTTTGAACCGCCCCAGCGCCGTAAATACCCGGAAGATCATTGTTTTCAAACGCTAAACATTTTTCAAACGCGCCCGTAGCAACGATAATTGCTTGTGGATGGATCTTGTCATAAGTATCATTGCAAACTGTCGTTACCACTCGATCTCGATATAAGCCTAAAGCCGTCGTATTGAGACATATTTTTAAACGATCGTGATAATCTTCCAAATCCGTGATCAGTTTCTCGGCAATCGTTAATCCTCTTGTTTTGGCATATTGCTTTTCTGATCCAAAAAACTTGTGCGTTTGTTTGATCAATTGCCCACCCAATCGATTATTACGATCAATCAACGTGACTTGAGCCCCTGCTTCCAAAGCTGTTTTTGCGGCCATTAATCCGGCAGGGCCGCCGCCAATGATCAATAACTCGGTCGTCCGCATATTATTTCACCTTTGTTTCCATGCTGACGACTTCCATGCCTTCTTCAAGCATCGTCAGGCAAGTTTTGACATTGGGAACGCCATTGACCGTCATATGGCAGGAACCGCAATTGCCAATCGCACAATAAAAACCACGAGGTCGCTTTTCGACCATACTAAAAGATAGGACTTTGATCCCCGCGGCATGAAGGGCTGCAGCAATTGTATCGCCTTCATAGCCAATCACTTCCTGATTGTTGTAACGGAAAAGGATTGGTCGTTTGGGTTCAAAATCCAAAATGGGATGTTGTTTAATTCTCATCGTTCCACCGCTTTCATCACAGTTGATATGATAACATAAAACGCTTTCATAATGAAGCCCCAAAATTCAAAAAAATGCTCAAAAAGAAGGTACCGAATCTCAAGTGAAATTCGAATCGCTATAGAAATACATTATCTCATCACAAAGCGCACAACATTTAATTTCTCAAATGGAAGCAACAAACATGTCCCTTGGTTCAACAAAATGGATCATTCTCAATCAGCGTTCAATGGATCAATTTATCGATCACTTGCTTCAATGCATCCGCTGCTTGCTCAACGTCGGTGAGTCCGGAATATCCCAGCACCAGTGTGCATGCTTTTTCCTGTAGCGGTACCAAAGCGGTCTCCGATAACCCATCGATCCGGATTCCGGCTTCTTGTGCGGCGTTGATGACATCTTTTTCGTGTAGATCAGCGTTGATTTCCATTAAGAAATGCAAGCCCGCATCTTCACCGACGATCCGAATACGATCGGATATCAGGCCGGTTTTCAAAGAAGCGATTAGTCGATCTCGCTTTTGTCGATAGAGGTGTTTCATCCGATTGAGATGACTTTCAAACCATCCTTGTTTCATAAAACGGGCAAGAGAGACTTGGGCAATCAAGGAGACCGGTGAAGAAAAGCCCAAAAACACTTGTCGATATCGTTGGACAAGTATCGGAGGAAGAACTAAAAAATTGATTCTCAACGTGGGAGCCATGCTTTTGGTAAAAGAATTCATATAGATGACACGGCCTTCTCGATCCAGACTGGACAAGGCTGGAATCGGATTCCCACCAAAGCGAAACTCGCTGTCATAATCATCTTCGATTAAAAAACGACTAGAACTTTTATTGACCCATTCAAGCAGCGCCAATCGCCTAGTGATTGGCATCACGATTCCCGTTGGAAATTGATGCGAGGGCGTCACATGACACAGTGTGCAGTTGTTTTTGACCAGTTCGTCGGGATGGATACCTTCAGAATCAATCGAAATCGGGCAAGTACGGATGCCATATGCTTCATATAATTTTTGAATCCGGGGGACGCCGGGATTCTCGAGGGCAACAACCGCATCGCTTCCAAAGATACCTCGAACCAGAGTGACCATTGTTTCGCTCCCCGTGCCAATTAAAATTTGAGCGGGATCCGCTTGAATCCCTCGATAACGCCTAAGGTATGAGGCTATTTCGTTTCGTAATGGATCATATCCAAACAAATCCTGTTCATTGATTTTTTCTCTAATATCATCTAAAATAGTCTCCTTTTCTAGTTTGGCTAGTCTCATGTAAGGGAAGTAGTTCGGATCCACCAAGTTGGTTTTGAAATCATGTTTATAAGAAGTATGTTCTTTTAGAGTAGAATGATTAATTTCTTTATCAGGAAAGTTCGGTGAAGTCAAACGAATTAAATCCCGAACAAAAAAACCACTTCTGGGCTTAGAAACCACAAAGCCTTCGGCCACCAATTGCTGATATGCCAAATCCACTGTGGTCACGCTGATCCGAAGATGTTCCGCCAGTTGCCTGCGGGAGGGAAGTTGCATTCCTGACTTCAATTCATCACCCATAATCAGTTGTCGAATATGCCGAGTTAACTGAACATACCGGTTTATTCTACTGGTTTCATCAAAATAGAAGGTAAACATGTTCCTCCTTAACTGGCCTTATCAATTTGAATAAAACTGGGGCTTTACATAATGCCAGATTCAACTATAATATACCTGAAAACCACACATGTGTCAATGAGGAGGATTACAATGGAAAAAACACGATACGAGTTGAACAAAGAACTTGCCCAAATGTTAAAAGGCGGGGTAATTATGGACGTGACCACACCGGAACAAGCGAAAATCGCGGAAGCTTCAGGTGCTTGCGCGGTCATGGCACTGGAACGGATCCCCGCTGATATTCGCGCCGCTGGTGGTGTTTCCCGCATGAGCGATCCCGGGTTGATCAAGGCAATCCAACAGGCAGTCTCGATCCCTGTCATGGCCAAGGTCCGCATCGGTCACTTTGTGGAAGCTCAAATTTTAGAAGCCCTAGAAATCGACTACATCGACGAAAGTGAAGTCTTGTCACCCGCCGATGACATCTATCATATCGATAAGACACGGTTCAAAGTACCTTTTGTGTGTGGAGCCAAGAATTTAGGTGAGGCACTTCGTCGTATCGCAGAAGGCGCCTCGATGATTCGCACCAAAGGGGAGCCTGGAACTGGAGACATCATTCAAGCGGTAACGCATATGAGGTTAATCCAATCTGAAATTCGCCGAGTTGTTTCTCTAGGTGAAGATGAACTTTACGAGGCAGCCAAACAACTTCAAGTTCCTTTGGATTTATTGAGATTAGTACAAAAACAAGGTAAATTACCCGTCGTCAATTTTGCTGCCGGAGGCATTGCCACTCCTGCCGATGCTGCGCTGATGATGCAACTCGGAGCGGAGGGTGTTTTTGTGGGATCCGGTATCTTCAAATCGGGAAACCCTGCCAAACGCGCTCAAGCCATTGTCAAGGCCGTCACCAACTATAACAACCCTCAGATTCTTTCGGAGATATCCGAAAACTTGGGAGAAGCGATGATCGGCATCAATTCCGAAGAAATCGATTTATTGATGGCGAAACGCGGAGAGTAAATCCATGCATATCGGCATCTTAGCATTACAAGGAGCATTTTTCGAACACGGGCAGATGTTGGATAAAATCGGCATCTCTCATCATGAGATCCGTTCGGTCGCCGATTTCCTGAAACCACTGGACGGGCTGATTATTCCAGGTGGTGAAAGCACCACAATCGGAAAATTGCTTTCAGATCTTCAGCTAATGAATCCCATCCGTGAAAAAATCCAGAACGGCTTGCCGGTATTGGGTACTTGTGCCGGACTGATTTTGCTCGCAAAACAGACGCTGACAAACGGATATCCGAGCATTGGAACATTAGATGTCGTCGTCAAGCGAAATGCATATGGACGACAACTTGGTAGTTTCTTTACAAAGGCGGAAATCGCTGGAATTGGTTCCTTTCCCATGGTATTCATTCGAGCACCTTATATTGAGTCTGTTGGAGAATCCGTTCAAGTCCTCGCAACTGTCGATGATCACATAGTCATGGTAAAATCTCTTCGACAAACGGGTGTCGCCTTTCATCCTGAACTCACAGAGGATGATTCGATCCATAGACTCTTCCTCAATGATTGCATCGAATATGAAAAAAGTCGCTCTTAGCTGAGTGACTTTTTGTTAAATCTTTATTGAGCTTGGAGATTTAAATCTAACGGGGATAAACTCTTGGAACTCGTTTGCTGATATTGGTCAATACCTCATAGGAGATAGTGTCTGCCAAAGCGGCGGTCAATTCAGCTGAATGATTCTTCCCGATAATGGTGGCCTCCTCGCCGATAGCAAGAGTCAACCCGGTGACATCGACCATGCAGGCATCCATGCAGACTCGCCCGACGATGGGGCAATTCTGACCTTTGATTCGCACCAAGCCACGATTGGACAAAGACCGAAAATACCCATCCGCATAGCCGATCGCCAAGGTGGCGATTTGACTAGTCTTCGAGGAAACATAGGTTTGTCCATAACTAACGGATTCTCCTGCACGAACAGTTCGAAGATCGATTATTTTCGCTTTTAAAGTCAGTGCTGGCGACAAATCCCAAGTCGTTTGTACCGGAGGATAGCCATAGAGCATAATCCCGGTTCGCACCATTTGAAAATGATATTCCGGATAGCGAATAGTCGCGGCACTATTGGCCGCATGAAAAACAAGCTTTTGCCTTCCATCCTCAAGTAGTCGTTTTTGAATCCAAGAAAACAACGCTGCTTGGTGATGGGTAAACGTAGAGTCTGAATTATCAGCGGAGGCGAAATGTGTATAGATGCCGCGAATTTTTATCTTATCCAGCGCCAAAATCGAGCGAATTTCGGTGAGTGTCTTCTCCAAATCCGTTTCCTGATGACAAGGCAAGCCAAAACGCGACATCCCGGTATCGATCTTGATGTCCGCAACCACTCCTTCTGCTTGGCTAATGAGCATCTGCGCATCTTGAAGTGATGGTATCGTCGGAATCAAAGCCGATCGTTTTAAGATCGACGCATCTTGACTATCCACTCTTCCGAAAATCAAGATTTCCCCTTGGACACCGGCGTTTCTCAGTTCTAATGCTTCCGAAAGCGAATGCACGCCATATTGGCGTACCCCATGGTCGGACAAATAGGTCGCGACGGGAATCGCTCCATGACCATAAGCATCCGCTTTGACCACTGCCATGACAAAAACCGATGGATCACAATGGATCTGGATAGAATGATAATTTTGGTATAACCGATTTAGATCGATGAAAGCAGACACTCGGTCCAGCATAATTCTCCCCCAAGATATATGGTGTTATTCAATTGCCAAGGCATCCTCGACTGCGAGTAGGATGGCGATGGAACTGTATGTCGCTCCGGCGATGGTATCGACTGCTAATGATTGGCTCTCGATGACATCTGTGATAATGGTTTCAGCGTCGCCACCTTTTCCATGTTCATGTTCAACAATATCGATTTCAGTGATCGCCCCATCAAGGATCGTCACCTCGACTTTTACCGAAATCGGAAATTGTGAATATGCTCCTTCGTACACTCCGTCGGCATGCTCCGACACATCAATCGCTTCAAATGTGATGTCACGCAAATCGTCCAACTTGCCTTCGACGACTTTCATGCTGATAATAATCGAAAGAACGAGAACCGCAATCACTACACCGATAATTATGAGTACTTTTTTCATTTTTACACTTCCTTTTGGATAAGTATCCGCTAGTATTATATGCTATCCGAAAAAGTGTGTAAAGTAAAAACGGTCAATCTTTTGACCGTTTTTGCCATTTGTTTATCGAGACAACCATCCGCCATCAACCGCCAGTGTGGTCCCGTGAATGTAACTGGCATTCTCCGAGGCGAGAAAGACTGCCGCACCGGCGACATCTTGTGGCAATCCCCATCTTCCTGCTGGAATTCGATTCAATATCTGTTCTGCTCGTACTTCATCATCACGCAGTTGTTTGGTGTTGTTGGTTGCCATATACCCGGGAGCGATGGCGTTTACATTGATGTTTTTTCCTGCCCATTCGTTGGCCAAGGCCATCGTGATCCCCTTGACACCTGATTTTGCAGCCGTATAAGAAGGAACTCGGATCCCCCCTTGAAATGACAACATTGAGGCGATATTGATGATTTTGCCCCCACTACCTTGTTTTATATATTGCTTAGCAACCGCTTGTGACAAAAAATATACGGTCTTAAGATTGATAGCCAACACGTCATCCCAGTTTTCTTCTGAAAACTCGATTGCATCTTCTCGCCGGATGATTCCTGCATTGTTGACTAGAATATCGACATGTCCCATCTGTTTGACCGATAAGGCCACACATTCGTCTAAGCCTTCGGGAGAGATGGAGATTAAATCCATAACGATCCCAAAGAACCGCCGGCCAAGATTCGTGATAGCTGCTTCTGTCTCATTCATCGCGACATAATCCACACCGACAATATCCGCTCCGGCTTCGGCTAAGCCAAGAGCCATCCCTTGACCAAGACCGGTGGAGGCCCCTGTCACAAGGGCAACTTTTCCATCCAGTCGAAATCGATCGATAATCATTCTATCTTTTCCTCCTTAACGAATTTGATCCATGGCCACAAAATCCATGTCATCAAAGGTTTGGTTTTCACCGCACATACCCCAGATAAACGTATAGTCAGATGTCCCTACGCCGGAATGTATGGACCAAGACGGTGATATGACTCCTTGTTCATTTTGAATGATTAAGTGCCGGGTTTCCTCGGGTTGGCCCATGAAATGGAAAACTCGAGTGTCTTCGGCCATATTGAAATAAAAATAGACTTCCATTCGGCGTTCATGCGTGTGAGAAATCATCGTATTCCAGGCACTGCCTTCGGAAAGAATGGTCATTCCCATCACCAATTGACAGGACTTACAGACAGCCGGGTGGACATATTGATAGATGGTACGTTCATTCAAAGTCTTGGGAGAGCCTAATTTATTAGGGTTGGCTTTGGTAAAGGGGATATGTGTGGAAGGATAACTTTGGTGAGCAGGTGCGCTGTTCACATAATATTTGGCGGGTTGTTTCGGATCATTCGACCCAAACTCAACCGATTGGATGCCTCTTCCCACATAAAGTCCATCTCTTTCGGCCATCGGAATCGATTTTCCATCCAGTTTGATCCAACCGGCACCACCGATATTGATCACGCCCATTTCCCGTCTTTCGAGGAAATAAGCGGTTCCCAAATCTTTGGAGACAGGAAGGCTCAAAGCGCTATGAATAGGCATCACCCCACCAGCGATGATGCGATCATGATGAGAATAGGTAAAGGTAATCTGATCGGGTTCAAAGACCCGTTCAATCAGATATCGCTCCCTGAGCGTTTTGGTATCGTAATATTTCGAATCTTCGGGATGATTGTTATATTTCACATTCAAAATCATATTATTCACTCCTTATTGATTAATTGGCTGATATATTGAAAGCTGGATGCGATGTCATCGTCTTTCACACCTTCAAAAATAAGATGGACATGAGGTAGTTTTCGCTTGATTCGCGAGATGATTGCAGGATAATTCATCAGGCCTTTTCCCAAACCTACTTGCGTAATGACGCCGTTTTCGATCTGATAATCTTTCAGATGCAAGATGATAATTTGTTCTTGAAAGAGTGATAACGATCGATCCAGCAGTGCCAGGTGTTCTTGATGATTGCCAGGATGAAGAAAATTGAAGAGGTCGACGACGACCCTCAATCGTGGATGTTGGATGGCATCCAACATAATCTTGATCTGTTGAGGATCATAAGCCACATGGTTATAAGCACCTTCAACTGCCACATAAGTATCGTGCTTTTCCGCAAAAAGAACGAGTTCATGAAAAATATCAATGACTCTAGCTAATGTTTCCGGACGATGATTTTCCGGAACATAACCCCAAGGAGTTCCCATCAGCGAACCAGTTTCACTGCCGACACAGAGGGCTCCAAGGCCTTTGGCGATCTGAAGATGCTTCTTAAAATTATGAATACCCAAAGTGACTTTGTCAAAATCGGGATCAACCGGATTGAAATAAGCACCGAGCATCATGATTTTAAGAGGAGAGAAGATATGACGGTATTTTTCCGGAGATTGATAATCAAACGGGTCGCTGAGTGCTTTCGGAATCACCAGTTGAATTCCTGAAAAACCGTATTGAAGGGCTTCTTTTCTTAAATCAATCGCTGACATCCTTCCAAGATCATGAGCTCGGATCCCCAGTTCAATCACTGAAATCTCCCAAATAGCCCAATTTTCGGCTGATCATTGCCGCAATTTCCATAAATTCGCGAGCTAAGAGCGGCCGATTGGTGCCTTCTTCTGCGAGTGCCGAAGCGACCAATACGCCACAAACCCGATTTTCAAAATTCCATACAGGAACAGCGAGAGTGCAGATGTGATTGCCATCTTCCAAGTTGGAAAAGACATAACGAGCTTGGCGTATTTCTTCATATTGGGGCAACGCCGGATTTTGCATTTTTTGATCGAAAGCCGCGTAACATAGACCGATCGGATTGTTGTTGAAATCTCGCAAAACCGAACCGATTTCTTCTTTGGTCACGATTTTATTGTTGTCTGGCTGATATTTGAAAACATAGACGATCTTGTCATTGATACGTTTCGTGATAAAAACAGTCCGACCGTGTCTGTCCGCAAAATCCTTGAGATCGTATTGAGCCGCTTCGATTAAGTTGGAGTTTTTGGTATAGACGGAGCCGATTGCAAACATTTTTGATCCAATCACATAATTTTTAAGCCGGGGATCTTTATAATAGATGGCATCCGCTTTATAAAGCGTCTGCAAAAAATCATAAACTGTCGCTTTGGGGATGTCCAACATCCGATAGATCTGACCCAAGGTCAGACCTTCATCATGTTTTGCGATCAACTCCAAAATGGACAAGATGCGATTGACCGAACGATTTTCTTTCATCGCTGTATCCTCCCTGATAGGTCTCCCGTTACGAGCGTGTCGACTTCATTCTCAGTAACCAGATTGAAATCTCCATAGATGGTATGCTTCAGCGCACTGGCGGCGACTGCGAATTCCAATGCTTGTTCTTTGTCGCGGGTTAATAGGCCATGAATCAATCCTGCGGAGAAGGCATCGCCACCACCGACTCGGTCCAGAATCGGTTCGATCAGGTAGCGTTTGGATTCATACAAGCGTTCTCCATCAAATAAAAGCGCCTGCCAACCATTCTTACTGGCGGAGTATGATTCTCTGAGCGTCGTGGCTATTAACTGAAAACCATACTGCGAGGAAAGAGAACGAAACATTTCCAGATAGTCTTCCTTGATGAGTTCACCACTGGTGACATTCGTTTTCCTAAGTGTGAGTCCAAGAGACAATTGGGCATCTTCTTCATTGCCGATCATCACATCCACATATTGCATCAAGTCGGTCATCACCGCTTGAGCTTGTTTGGGAGACCATAGTTTCTTGCGATAGTTGAGATCGACCGACACTGTAACCTGATGTTTTTTGGCTGCAATCAACGCTTTTTTGGTCAATTGAGCCGCTTGGGGACTGAGTGCCGGGGTAATACCGGTCCAATGAAACCAATTCGCATTTGCAAAAATAGCATCAAAATCAAAATCCGGATCGGTCGCTTCCGCCATTGCGCTGCCCGCACGGTCATAGATGACTTTGGATGGACGGATCCCGAACCCGGTTTCTAAAAAGTAAAGTCCCAACCTTGATCCGCCTCTGGCAACTGCGTTTGTTTGGACATTGTTCGCTTTAAGAGATGCCAGTGCCGCATCACCCAATTCGTTATTGGGCAACTTGGTCACGAAATGAACGTCATGGCCAAAGCCAGCCAGACTGACCGCGACATTGGCTTCGCCACCACCGTAAACGATATTGAAGGCAGTTGCTTGAACCAATCGAGTTGCCCCGGGAGGGGATAACCGGCACATGATTTCGCCCATTGTGATAATATTGGCCATGATTTCACATCCCTTTTGATTATTATCCTTGTCGAATTTTCTTTATGCGACTGACAAATACTTCTGCCCTTTTTTTTACAGCGTCATAATCATTCGTCTTTGCAGGCGCAGTGATCTCGCCACCGACACCGACGGCAATCACACCGCTGTCAAACCAAGCTTGGAGATTATCGAGAGACACGCCACCGGTTGGCATTAATTGAATAGTAGGAAGCGGACCGCGAACGGCTTTGACATAATCCGGACCCGCAAGGCTTCCGGGGAATAATTTGATGATTTCAACTCCGGATTTCATTGCTTGCATCATTTCGGTCACGGTGAAGCATCCGGGAATATAAGGGATTTTCTGCTCCTTACAATAGTGCTGAACGTCTGGATCAAATCCGGGTCCCACAACAAAGGTTGCGCCAGCATCAATAGCTTCATGAGCGGTAGGAACATCAATAACCGATCCTGCACCAATGATCATCGACGAGTTGGAATAAAGCTCAGACAAACGTCGGATCACCTGTGCAGCACCCGAAACGGTAAAGGTGATCTCAATTGCGTCGATGCCGCCCTGATAGCAAGCATCGGCAATTTTCAATGCCGACGCTTCATTTTGAGCACGAATGACGGCAACAATTCCACATTCTTTAATTTTTCTACAAACGGTGTTCTTTATCATAGACGGTCACCTATTATAGTATATCGGATAACGTAATATTAATCAAACGATTCAGATGATTCTCCTAGTAAATTTTTCAACATGAACCAATTCAACCGGTTCTCCCACAGGATGATCGATTTGAACATCGTTTAAAAGCACTTCCGATACTTCATGAAAGATCAGTCCGGCTTTTCTGATCGGGTCCAAAAAACTCATCATGGCAGGCAGAGCGGCCTTTGCTTGAGGATGATAGCTAAAATGAACTTGGCTCAATTCGATACGGCCGATGGGTTGTTCCGGCAAACCATAAAAGAAACCAGCTGCCGCATGCACATTCGTACAATTGATTCGTCGAAATGTGAAACTGCCAAGATAAGGAGTGCGATCATCCACTGGCAACCTCGCTTTTGAATACACATATTCGGTTTTACCATCTTCGTCACAGTAATAAAACATATTCATGACCAAAGGAGTGGAGACATTGTCCATGCGAATATCTTCAAAAACGATTCTATCAATGATCGCTTGTTTCCCTCTGCCGCGCCGAGTCTTGATCCGTAAGCCGCGGTCGGTGTGTTCGAAAAAACATTGACGAACATCGAGATCACGGATTCCTCCGGACATTTCACTCCCGAGTACAACCCCTCCGTGGCCATATGCCATATGACAATTCCGGATGGTGATGGCTTCACAAGGCGGAAAGTCTTGCCTATCGAAGTGAACCCTTCCACTTTTGATGGCAATACAATCGTCCCCAACAGAAAATTGCACACCAATGATGCGAACATTTCGACATGACTCCGGATTGCATCCATCAGTGTTGGGTGAATTTTTCGGACTTTTAAGCCGAACGTCGATGACATCGATGTAATCAGATAAGTATGGATGCAAATTCCATGAAGGCGTGTTTTTGATGGTAATGCCTTGAAGATGGATATCTGAACAACGGCTTAAAAATAGCCCTTTTGCCCGGTAAGCACCCGCTTTTTTTTCTTTATAACGAATCCACCAATCACCGTGTTGAGCATTTGCATCGATAACTCCTTCGCCGATGATATGAACGTTTTCGACTTGTATCCCGGTAATCAAACTGGCATAGGTTGGATTGGGTACGCCTTCCCACGAGGATAGTTCATCGTTTTCTTGAGCGTCGACACCCGCTCTGGCTGGAAGAATTGGATAATGTGACCCTTCCGGATCCCCAAGTAGAATGGCATCTTTATCCAATTCGATCGTGATGTTGCTTTTTAAAAACAAAGGGCCACTCAAATAAGTACCCTTCGGGAAAAAGATGCGACCATGTTTGGGGCAAGAAAAAATGATTGATTGCAGGGCAATTGTGTCATCATGAATGCCATCGCCGCAAGCTCCCAACCTTCTTACATCAGCAGTGGATGATTCAGAAGTGGTGTTGAATGAGATTATATCGCCATCGATTTGGATTTGATATTCGGTGTTTGGCAACAAATGAAAGAGTGAACATACGTTGGTTTTCATGTTTTTTCGGACGATTTTCCCATTCAAAAAGACCGAATAAGGTTTCGGAGAATAGAACGGTTCGTGATTGAGCAGTTCGATCGTGACACTTCGACTGGACACGTAGAGGATCTGAAACATCGATCAGCCTTTCTTGACACGGAGTTTGTGGATAAAATAACGGAGAAATAGCCAAGCTAAATCCAATATCAAAAACAAGAACGCAAACGTAAAGGGATCTGCCGGTGATTCTGTCAACACATCACCAATCGTTTTGAACCCTAGTTTTACCCACCACGTCACAATGAAGTGGGAGAGCGTCACAATGATCGCGACATAGAGAGCGGAACCCAAAAAACTGAGAATGGATTTCCGTTTGATGTGATGCGGGAGATAAAAATCAGTCGGATGTTCCTCGTGTCCCATAAAGTAAATGACGGGTATAACCAAATATTCCATGGCGAGGATCAAAATTAATGCAAACACAACCATGCGATCCAAATAGTCAAATCGGACGGGCAACCCAAAAAAAGTCAGATAAAATGCCATTCCAACCGCCCAAAATTTCAAAAATTCAATTTTTAACCAAGCGGGAATTTTGGCCAGTTTATCAATCAGATAGGGATTTTGCCGCTTCTCGCCGTCATTATTCATCGATTTCTTTGACATATTTCCAATCCACATAAAACCAAGCAAAGATCGTCCCAATCAAAAAGAAGATTGCCCCGATGATGAAGACCGTATAGGAGAAGCGCGCGACACTATCGATCACATAATCGGTTCTTGTTGCTTGTTCGAGAAAAAATATCGACGTATATAATCCGACCAATATTATCTGCACCGCAGTCAAGAAAGTCATCAATATTAAGCCAAACGGGGAACGCTTTTTCGAAAAGGAAAAGCTATTGAATAATTGCACTACACCGATCAGATAGATGGCAAAAAGATAAAAGGCGGACATGTTATTATACGGGGTGTTCAAAAACTTCCGGATTGCCGCAATATGAGAGACGAGTTTGATTGATGTTCCCTGAACTTCAAAATCGATCAGAGCGGTAAAAAAGAACGTGCCAAACGCCGTGAAAATCATCGGTATTTTTTGCTTGTTAAAGGAATACCAACGTTTATGCCATGGGAGTATTTTATACTCTTGTTCAGCGTTCTCCACGGATCCTCACCCCCGTTTCACGGTCAAAAAAATATAGATGCTCAACATCAAATTGATAACAGATACTTTCCTTTGCCTTAATGGGTATCAGTTCCGAGACTTTCGCTGTGACGGAGGTTGATTCTATCATAAAATGAACCAATGCATCCGCTCCTAACAGCTCATATATATCCACAACGGCAAAGTTTCCTTGAGCGGTTGGTTGAGCCGGCTCCACTCTAATATACTCTGGCCGGACGCCTACCACAACTTGTTTCCCAAAATAATTTTGCTTTTTTAAACTCAAAAAGGCCGTATGGACCGAAATATCTAGTGGAGTTCCTTCAATCATTAATTGCCCGTCCGAACGGATCGTTAACTCAAAAACATTCATTGGCGGGGTGCCGATGAAATTAGCCACAAAGAGATTCTCGGGATCATGATAGATCTCAAATGGCGTGCTGATTTGTTGAATCACCCCATCTTTCATCAAGACTATCCGATCGGCCAAGGTCAATGCTTCTATTTGGTCATGTGTGACATAAATCATCGTTGTCTGAAGCCTGTGATGCAGATCTTTCAATTCTTTCCGCATACTGTTTCTCAATTTGGCATCCAAATTGGATAAGGGCTCATCTAATAAAAAGATCTTCGGGTCGCGAACGATGGCTCTTCCCAAAGCAACGCGCTGTCGTTGTCCACCGGAAAGATAAGCTGGTTTTCGGTTCAAATATGGAGTCAACCCCAAAATGTCGGCCGCCCACAGAACTCGTTCATGTATTTTATTTGGATTTTCAAGCCGAAGCACCAAGCTGAAGGCCATGTTATGATAGACCGTCATATGTGAATAGAGGGCATAATTTTGAAAGACCATGGCAATGTCACGATCTTTTGGAGCGACGTTATTGATCCGTTTATCATCAATAAAGAGATCGCCTGATGTGATTTCTTCTAGTCCCGCTACCATTCGGAGCGTGGTGGATTTTCCACAACCAGACGGGCCGACTAAGACAATGAATTCACCTTCATGGACATCCATGGTGAATTCATGAACGGCTTCCACGCCATTTAAGAACACTTTACTGACTTTGTCAAAACGCATCGTACTCATGAGGTTTCAGTCTCTTTCAGATGTTGACGTAGTTGGAGCACTTTGATCAGAGACACAATTCCAGCAATCACCAATAGTCCCGCTGACACAGCAAATTCAATTATCGTCACCATTTTTGTGGATTCACGAATCCACCCTTTTTCAAAAGCATAAAATGGAATATTAAAAATCCGAAGCAAATTAATACCTGCCAAAACAAACAATCCATAAATGGACCAGAACGGATGATAATATCGTACTTTTTCCGCCGCAAGAAATGTCATCAACATCAAAACGATTGCTAACGATATTTCAATCCCAAAACGCAAGTCTGGTATCACCCGAATCGGATCCTCCCCACTAGAGAATTCGTCATAGGTGATCAAGGTGAATAAGGAAATCAGACTGATCGCAAGCGATAACAGCGTCAGGGCATAGCCGATTTGATTGGTCTGAAAGCGCATACGGTCAATCTTCAGATTGATTGATTTCACAACTTCGCCCCCAATCGCCGTTTTTGTTTCGTCTTGGCACGAATTAATTGCACCACTAATTTATAAATAGAGAACATCAACAAGAGACAAGCAAAAGCAAATAATAAATACGCCAATACAATTCCAACCTCAAACACCGCTGTTGAAGATCCACCGGATAAGTTTGCTTGGCTGATGAAATCAAGCCAAAACGGATCCAGCGCCAAATACATTTCTTTCAGCGGGGGAACTTTATCTAAGATTTCCACTCCCGTTATGACAAAACAACCGATCGTCAAAAGAATGAACAAAAAATTAGTCACATAATAGTTTCGATTCAAATGCGTATTAAAAATCAACCCAACGATCGAAAAAATCACGCCCCACAATGCCCATTTAAAGAGCAGCTTGTTCACTGTTTGCGCCTCAAGATAAAAATCGCCAAGCCAATCTTTGCCCAGCGCCCAACCGCTAGAAAAGGATAATGTATAGATAAAAGTTGTCAGCGCCATCGCGATGGAGGCAAAAAACAAGATTTTCTGGATTATTTTCATGAGTTCCCTCTTTTTAAAGTCGGGTTTTGGGGAGACAAACCATTTTGTCTCCCCAAACCGTTCTTAAATCAAGTAAAGCGATAGGAGGATTATTCGTCTTCTTGGAGACGGTTGTAGGCGTTCCGATATCCTTTGATATAGACATCGTCATAGAGGTCGTAGTTACCCATGACAAACATTTGCCAGTAAGCAGCTTCTGTGACCGAACCACCTTCACCGGTAAAGCCGTATTGAACCAAGGTCGATAATGCGTTGTCATCATAAAGATCAATCCAAGCACAAGTCGCTACGATAATATCATTTTCAGCTTTGGTAAGCGGATAGAATGTCGGTGATAATTGGAACCATAGCGGACTGACTGTTGCGGGGATTCGGCTGTAAATCTCATCCGTCGAAGCAATTTGACCAGCTAGTTTGAACGTGCCAACTTCCACAGCTCGATTGATCCTTTCAACACTTTCTTTTCCTTGACCCGATAATGTCTGATATTCCAAGCCAAGGCTACGGATATGGCCAATCGGCATGGTCGCTCCTACATACTGTCTCAGATAATTGATGTGGCTACCATTTCCGACGGTAGGATCCGCGATTTCCGCAAGAGCATCATTGCTCAACTTATAAACCACATCGGATCCATACTCAATGGTTCCATCGGTCCAACCAACAGGTCCATACAGGTGAATCGTACCGATAGAATTGACAGTCGAATAGTCATATAGTCCATCCATCAACATCAGTGCCCGTTGGAGTTTTCCGGGGTTGGATTCCACTTGAATCGGGATGCCCCAAGCTTCGTTTTTGATCGAACGAACGGACTCGCTGAAATGGAAATAGGTTCCATTGCCAAGCCAATCACAGACGGGCGGAAGGATCGCTTCAAATTTATAAGTTGGATCCTTGTCGTTTCCTTTATCGATCAACCCGGTTGTCGTCGAAGTTCCATTATAATCATAGGTAATGAACCCGTTGGAGCCTTCTAGCAATTGTTTTCGGATATTTGCGCCGCCCGTTAAGATCGGATAAATCAGATCATCTTCGAAAAGCGCGTTGAGATCGGCAATAGCATCGAGGAATTTTTGTTCATGACGAATGTCTTGAATGGTGCCGGTTGTGTCAAAATACAAGTTCTCACAACGACTGAATACGCCGCGCAGTCCGAAAAATTCCATTCCGCGGATCAAGTTGGCAACACGGTTGCCTTTGGCTTCGCGGGGGAATAGGACTTCTACTTCCGATAAAGGCGCTGCATGTTCCCGAGTCAGATACTTCGGATTGGCTTTAACGACATACATCAAAGCCATCAACTCATCGGTGTCATATGCCGCATCCACGCCAACAAACACATCGGAGAGTTTGGCGTAGCCTTGATCACCATAAGTGTTTTGGATATGGGCGCGGAATACATCAGCCAAAGCTTTTCCTGTCGGATTGGCAACTTGAGCTAGAGCATTCAAAATATTGACGGTGTAATTCTTTTCGACGACCCGTGTGTCGGTCAGCGCACTTTCCGGATTGGCCACAATGATGTCCACATCGATCGGTACCGGAATTTGTCGACGGGTGTACTCCGTGGGTTTGGTTGCTGGATCAATATCAAAAGCATCGGTGTTTGCCGCATCCAAAATATCCTCTACCCAGTCGATCCGGCATAAAAACATGTTTTCCAACTCGCCAAATCCATCAAAATACGGAGTAAAGTAAATGCCACCATCGGCCGAGGTGATCGAGACTCGAACCGAGGGATTGGCTTCCAGAAAGGCTTTGAAGAATGGCATGTCGTCAAGATATTTTGCTATATCGACAAAATTGCCATCAACGCCAGCAGGACCAATCAATTGGCCTGTTCCATTGACCATATCCACTCCCGCAAAATTCTCGCTCTCCAACCGATCCCATTGAGAATTGGTATCCGGATCGGAGGACGTCGCCATGTCAACAAAATTGACTTTCAAAATATCACCTATTGTTGCCCATACCGGCAATAAATCGCCTTTGGTATAGGTCGTATCGTCAATTGTGGAGACATAAGCCGCTTCTTTTTGATACGAGATACTCATCAACTGACCTCCAGAGGTATAGTTGATGGCCATGTTCAACGTCACTTCTTGACTCAAAGGAAATTCAGTCGTGGTTCCTGTCGAAGCAGGCGTTGTTGGCGCAGTTGTTGTTGTCCCTACCGAAGTGGGAGCCGCTGTTGTACCAGTTCCTGTGGTGGTTGATCCCGCAGTGGTGGTGGGGGCTGCTGTTGTCTCGCCATTACAAGCCGCCAAGGCAAGCGCCACCACGAACATGAGTGCTAGTGTGATAAATCTCTTCATATCTTTCTCCTTTATCTAAATATTTCTATTCTTTTACCCCACCGACGTTGACACCCCGAGCGAAATATCGCTGTAAATAAGGGTAGATGACGACAATGGGGATGATAGATAAGACAATGGCAGCATATGCCAACGAAAACTCCGAGTAAGGATAGTTGAAAATATCATCGGTGTTGCTTGCGTTGGTAATGATTCCACGAAGAACAACCTGAAGCGGATGTTCAGTGCCCTGGACCAATCTCATATTCCAGAAATAACCATTCCAACGATTCAACGCATAAAACAGAGTGATTGTTGCCAAGGCAGATTTGGACATCGGTAAATAGATATTGGATAATACTTGAAATTCATTTGCGCCATCGACGATGGCGGCTTCTTCGATTTCTCGGGAAATGCCGTTGAAATAATTCCGCAACAATAGAATATTGAATGCTTGGACACCGAATCCATATATGATCCCCCAGCGATTGTTGACCATCATTTCCCGATAATTGATATAAGTCGGGATAAGACCCGCCGAGAACCACATAGTAAAGACGATAAAAAAGCCGATTTGCCGTTTGAACACGAGATTTCTGCGGGAGAGCGCATAGGCCGCAAAAATCGAAAGGGTCATACTGAAGATGGTGCCATAGAAGGTATAGAAGAGCGTATTCGTATAAGCGATCCAGAAAGATTTTGCCCATTCTCCAACGATCAGGTCGGTCACGGCATTTAATTGGATTTCCACTGGCCACAACACCACTCGGCCAAACGTCACTGCGCTGTCACTGGAAATCGCCATGGAGACACTATAGATGAAGGGGTAGATGGTTGTGAGCACAAAAACGGTCACGAGGACGTAAGCGAATATCTTGAATATCAATTCACTGCGATCGAGTCTTTTCATGATTATCACCTAAAACAACGACGTGTCTGAGACACGGCGACTGATGTAATTCGCACCCAGCACCAAGAACATCGCAATGAATGAATTGAACAAGTCCGCCGCAGCCGCAAAACTAACTCCTGATCCACTTCCTGAAGACCATAGCCCTCCCAAGGTCAACACATAAGTAGAGATCACTTCGGCGGTACTTAAGACACTCAACCCTTGATTTTGTGTCAGCAACAGCACCTTTTCATAACCAACGCTCAAGATATCACCGATCCGCAAGATCAACATGATCGTCAAAGTGGGTGCCATCCCCGGAAGCGTCACATACCGAATTTGCGCGAGTTTATTTGCCCCATCAATCTTCGCAGCTTCATAATTGGTGGGGCTGATGGCCATGATTGCTGCGAAATAGACAATCGATCCATAGCCAGCCCCTTCCCAGATGCCAGAAATGATATAGATGGAACGGAAAAACTCTGGTTCCGTCATCACCGCTCCCCCCTCTTCGATCCACCCGAGTTTGGCGAAGAGGGTATTCAGAATCCCGGGGGATTGATTGATGCTCCCCTGAAACAGCATTAATCCAATCAGCGAAGTGATCACTACCGTCGATATAAATCGAGGTAAATAAGAAATGATCTGCGTGATGTTTCGATAGGTTTCATTGCGTATTTCGCTGAACAATAATGCCAGTACAATTGGAATCGGAAAGCCGAAAAACAACCCATAAGCACTCAAAGTAAATGTATTGCGGAAAGCTTGCCAGAATCGTTCGGCCTGAGGCCCAACGATCAAATAGCGAAAGGCATACAATCCGTAGAAGTCGCTTTCCCCAATCGATATCGCATAGTTATCGTAATTTTTGAAGGCGACCAAGATACCACCTATCGGGCGATAGCGAAAAAAGTAGAAAAACAGAATAACGGGGATGAGCATCACGTAGACAGGCCAGCTCTTCTTGATCTGGTGCCAGTAGCGACGCCATCTTGTCCGTTCAAGTTCTTCCATCAGCTCTTCGTGATGGATTTCTTCTGGAGTCAGTTCGCGTTTCATTTTGGCAGTATTATTCATGCTGCTTGTTCTCCTCACTCTTTTCTCTCAAATAAGGATCCATGTGAACGAGCAATTCTTTTTGAATCGCCATCAAACCCAATAAGAAGCTGCCGACCAAGATGTTGATTGAATGATTGAGTGCCAAGTTTTCCAAGGGGATTTCCATTTGAAAAATCAGTAACATACACCACTCACCAAAAAACATGATGAGGTACAAGGCAATATAGAGCCCAACGACCAAGCCGAAGTTGAGACGAGTGACACGGTAGAAAGACCAGCGTTGGATAAAAAGAGAACATGACAGTAACATGAGGGCCAAAGAATGGGCCAACCGGGATAAGAATGGGGCCTCAAAAAGAAATAAATGGACGATTGCCAAGACGAGGTTTGCCAATAATGCATATTTTCCCCAGCGGATGTAAGAGAGAACCACTAAAGGAATTCCAATAGAAACAAACGCCACGATCCCAAAAAAACCCTTGAGACCAATCACGATATCAAGTATGGAGCCTACAACCGTGAATATGATCAGATCAATCGTTCGTAACTTGCGTATTGTCAAATTAACAACTCCCTAATATAATGAGTCTGGAAGAAAGGAGTTTCCTATGATATCATTGACTCTCGCTCCCGGTATGTCAATTACCGAAGCAATCGCGAATATTCCCAACACTCAACCAGTTCAGGTCACCTTAGAAAAGGGGGAATACCAGGAAAAGGTATGGATTAGGCGAAACAATGTGAGTGTAATCGGTTCAGGCAATCGAGAGAGCATTCTTTCTTTTTCGGACTATAATGACAAATTGCATAAAGACGGACGTCCCTTCAATACGTTTCGCACGCCCACACTCACCATTACCTCAGACGAGGTAACGCTCTCAAACTTGACTATCGTCAACGATGCCGGGCATGGGAAAGGCATCGGACAAGCGGTCGCTTGTGCATTATATGGTGACAAAACTCGCCTGACGCAGTGCACGATCTTGGGATATCAAGATACGTTATTTCTTGGGCCCTTGCCAAAGGATCTCACCAACCGCTACCTCGATTTGTTACCAAAGGAATTGTTGCATCAACGCCCTTTGAACCACCTTTTTATTGATTGTACGATCGGTGGATCGGTGGACTATATCTTTGGAAGTGCCACGGCACTCTTCCAAACCTGTTGTTTGATTAGTCAACTCCCTGGATATATTGCTGCGCCATCAACGTATGAAGAGAATCCAATTGGATTTGTATTTTGGAATTGTCAAATTCTAAATAGATCGGCCACAAATCAAGTATTCTTGGCCAGACCATGGCGGGAACATGGCTATGTGTATTACCATGGATGCCGATTTGAAGGCGAGATCCACTCGGTTCGCTATGACGATTGGGGGAAACATAAGTATCGCTTTTATGAGGATCCATTGATCCCGTCACCCATGTCCCGCGACCTGTCCAAGGAGAGAATAAAACAGATAAAACAATATTTTGAAGAATCATTTCAGATAATCTTATCTGACTAAAGCATGAAATATTTCTTTGCGTTATTATAGCAAATATCTTCAACCATCTTGCCTAGTAATGTTTCATCTTTAGGAAAATGACCACGCACCACTTCTTCTCCAATAAAGTCACAGAGGACTCGTCGGAAGTATTCATGGCGGGGATACGACAGGAAGCTTCGGGAATCTGTCAGCATCCCAATAAATCGAGCCAATAATCCATTGTTTCCCAACGCTTTAAAGTGTTTTCTCATGCCGTCCATCGTATCGAGGAACCACCAGGGAGAACCAAATTGGATTTTTCCTGGGATGCCGTCGCCTTGAAACGCTTGCATCAAAGTGATTGCTACCTCGAAATCACGTGGATTTAAAGTGTATAGGATGGTTTTCGGAAGCTCACCAGTTTGATCAAGTGAATCGAGCAGTTCCGAAAGCGGATAGGCAAATGAAATATCATTGATGGCATCAAATCCAGTATCCGGACCTAATTTTTCATACATTCTCGTGGAAGTATTCCGAAGAGCACCGATATGATATTGCTGGACCCAGCCATATTGATGGTAGAGCCTTCCTAAAAATACGAGAATGTATCCTTTGTATTTTCGGATTTCCGAACGACTGAGCGATTCTTTCCGTAACGCCCGTTCAAATATCAAGCCAACTTCCTCTGCTCCAGCTTTCTCTAAACTCACGTAGTCCAATGCGTGATCAGACAAACGGCATCCGAGTTCATGAAAATACTTGACGCGATCGAACAACGCTTGTTCAAACGTTTTCAAATTTTCTATCGGATAGCCAACGATCGAGGCCAGAGAGTGAACCCAATTCAAAAAATCCGGCAATTCAATATTCAATCCTTTATCCGGACGAAACGCGGGAAGTACCCGCGTTTTCATTTTCGGGTCCTTTTTCAATAATGCATGCCACTGTAAATCATCAGTTGGATCATCGGTTGTACAAATGGTCTCAATACCACTTAGTTCAATCAGTTTCCTCGCTGACAATCCACTCAGTTGGCGATTCACTTCAGTATAAATCATCTTTGCGGTCTTCGGTCCGAGCAACTCATCAATTCCAAAATATCGTTTTAACTCAAAATGAGTCCAATGGTACAAAGGATTACCCAATAATATTTCTACTACTTCCGCCCATTTCTGAAACTTGGCAAAATCGGGCTGATTGCCCGTAATATAATCTTCTGTCACTCCGTTGGCCCGCATAAGCCGCCATTTGTAATGATCCCCTGAAAGCCAGACATCGACAATATTACGAAATTTTTTATCTTCGTATATTTCTTTGGGATCCAAGTGACAATGATAATCAATGATCGGCATTTTTTGAGCATGCTGATGAAACAGCATCTTCCCAAAATCGTTTTGAAGCAACATGTCCTCATGAATAAAAGTGCTCATAGCTTCCCCCGTCAACAAAATAAGATCCGTTCAAATAATCAATTTCAAATCATTATCATGGAGAAAAAGTGGCATAATTGACATATTCTGGTAACATTTACAGAAAACACTGGGAAATGGTTCATTTGAAAAAGATGAACCTGAAATCCAAAATCATGATTGTTATATGTCTTATATAATAGACGGTGTTTATTATCAATCTAATTTTATCACGAAAAAAAAACCTTGTCAATAGTGTTTTGTGAATGTTTTTATTATTCAATTCACTGAATCTCCTCCTTGGTTTTTTGCTTGATTATGAATGATTTTTTCAAAGATTCTCTCGTGAAAAACGAAGCGACTTTTCGCTTCGTTTTTGTTTAATGTTCGGTTGACTGTTATCTTCTCATTAATTCCGTCAGACAAAAGAGATAGGGTGCGACTCCTTTGATTTCGTTAGCCGCGATAGGTTCTGAAAGATAATATTTGTCACTTCCATCCCGCTTTTCATTGTCGAGTCCGGCAACTTTGCATGTTCCCTCCAACACATATCCGTATGGTGATTTCTTCAGATATGTTTCTTCGATGCCGTTGACGGTTTGCACTCCTTTTTCCCAATAACTCTTTTTTATCATGCCGATTCTTGACCCTTTCAACATGGCATAAGCCAACATGGCTGATCCACTGGTTTCTAAATAATTTTTCTCTAAAAGCGGTTTGTCCACCAGTTGATACCACATGTGTGATTTTGGATCTTGATGCGGAGCCATTCCTTCCAGTAATTCTTCTAATAAATTGGAAAGGCTATTTTTTCCCTTGATTCTATCAAGAGGAAACAACTCGTATGCTTCCACGAGCGCCATCGCATACCAACCAACGGAACGACTCCAAATATTGGCAGATCTGCCGGTAATCGGATCACTCCACTGCATGTTCTTTTGTTCATCAAACGCATGACAGTATAACTTTCTCTTATGATCCCACAAATAGCGTTTCACATTGTTGAATTGATGCAGAACATCTTGGAGGATGTCTTCTTCCCGAATCAACAACGCATATTTCAAATAGAACAACTGCCCCATATATAACCCATCCAACCAAAT